>CALDLZ010000029.1 GCA_937915335.1 uncultured Faecalibacterium sp. | reverse complement strand
CTGAGATCAAAGGGCGGATGCTGGAGGACATCGTCCTGCTGGAAACCAAGCTGGCGAACCCAAAGAAGCAGGTGTTTGTCCTGCAATTCCCCGTAGGCGAGTTTGATATGGTGGTGTTTAACCCGGAGGCGGGCTCCTGCCGGATTTTCGAAATCAAGCACAGTGAGGAAGCCGTCCCGCAGCAGTACTGCCATCTGATCGACGCGGAAAAATGCGCTCAGACGGAGCATCGCTACGGCCCAATCACCGGGAAATTCGTCCTCTATCGCGGAAAAAGTCAAGTGGTAGATGGCATTCAGTATCAGAACGTGGAAGAATATCTGCGAAGCCTTGCATGACAAAACCGCCGCCCTGATTTTTCGTTCGGAGCGGCGGTTTTATGTGGGCACAAAATCGGATAAACTTGTCATACGACAAGTTATACACAAAAATCAACTTGACGTATGACAAGTGAAAAGATATAATGATTTTGAGGTGAGGTATACATGCAGCTGATGAAAGAAAAGCAGGATCTGACGTATTTGTCGTGGTCTGTTTATCGCAATTCTTCCGGAACCGCCGGTTCTTTTCTGAAAGCGTACTCCGAACTCGGCGGAACAAAGACTTACTATAAGCTGTCAAACTTTGATAAAGTGCGCGGCATCATTGGACATGAGTGTGTGAATGAGCTGATTGTTGACCGGTTGCTGACAATACTGGGAATTCCGCACTTATCGTACCAGCTGATTCACGCAGATGTGACCGTAGACGGCAAGACACATGAAGTATATCTCTGCGCATCGGAAGATTTCAAGGCAAAGAGCGAGTCGAAAATCGCATTGGACGCCTATAAAGAACTGGAGGCCCTGTCGGGTGAATCTGTCTTGGAATTCTGCACCCGCATGGGTTGGGAAGACTATATTTATCAAATGCTTGTCGTGGATTATCTGATTCTGAACCGGGATCGCCACGGCGCCAATATCGAGGTGCTGCGCAACAGCCGAAAGAAGACGGTTCGTCTGGCACCCCTGTTTGACCACGGCCTTTCGCTGCTTTACAGCTGTCCCGATGATGCTGCGGCGGCAAAATTCGATGTAATGGCTGACAAGCCCTGCAACAACTATATCGGCTCGAAGTCCACATGGGATAATCTGCGTATCATTCCGAAGGATAAAATGCCGAAGTTTACGCCGCTTCACGAGAGCGACAGACAGGCTCTACTGAAAGGACTGGACGGCGTGATCTCTCAGACGCTTCAGAACAAGATATGGGAGATGATCTGGAAAAGGTGGTGCGCATATGAAGATTTTTGCCATTCGAGATGAATCGGCGCAGGAGCAGAAGAATCTGGCGTACCTCCTGTATTACGAGCAGGAAAAGCGATTCTACATTGAGCTGCCTGAGAACGCGGACGCATGGGAAACGCCTCTGCTGCTGGCTTCCTTCGTGAAGCGCGGGGAAACCACGGTCAATTCTTATTGGAGCAAAATCTGGGT
>CALDLZ010000028.1 GCA_937915335.1 uncultured Faecalibacterium sp. | reverse complement strand
GATGACCTTTACGATGAGCTGGAAGAACAGCTCATTCTGGCTGACGTGGGCGGCGAGGTTGCCATTAAGCTGGTGGACAAGCTGCGGGATCGGGTGAATGAGAAGGGCCTGAAAACCGGTGAGCAGGCCAGCGACGAGCTGCGTGACCTCATCGCCGACGAGATGCGCCCGGAGGCTGAGATGGACCTGAGCGGCACGCCTGCCGTCATTCTGGTCATCGGCGTGAACGGCGTGGGCAAGACCACCAGCATTGCCAAGCTGGCCGATTACTACACCCGTCAGGGCAAAAAGGTCATGCTGGCCGCAGGCGATACCTTCCGTGCCGCCGCTAGCGAGCAGCTGGAGATCTGGGCCGACCGTGCCGGGGTCCCCATCGTCAAAGCGGGCGAGGGCGCGGACCCGGCGGCGGTCATCTTTGACACTGTCAAGTCGGCTACTGCACGCGGCTATGATATGGTCATTGCCGATACCGCGGGCCGCCTGCACAACAAGGCAAACCTGATGGCTGAGCTTTCCAAGATCAGCCGCAGTGTAAAAAAGGCCAGCCCCGAGGCCAGTCTGGAGACCCTGCTGGTGTTGGATGCCATCACGGGCCAGAACGCCATCAGCCAGGCCAAGGAGTTCTGCAAAGCGGCAAACGCTACCGGTATCATCCTGACCAAGTTGGACGGCACCGCCAAAGGCGGCTGTGTCGTGGCCGTCAAGCAGCGGCTGGGCCTGCCTGTGCGGTTCATCGGCGTGGGCGAGGGTATCGACGATCTGCTCCCCTTTACCCCGGAGGGCTATGTGGAAGAGCTGCTGCCCCGGCAGTGGAAGCATTAAAGGAGTGCCTTATGAAAATTTGTGCAGCGACCGGCAATGCCGGCAAGCTCCGCGAACTGCGGCGCATTCTGGAAGCCCAGGGCCACGAGGTGGTGAGCCAGAAGGAACTGGGCATCACCATCGAGCCCGAGGAGACCGGAACTACCTTTGAGGAAAACGCTCTCATCAAAGCGGAGACCATCTGCAAGGCCAGCGGCCTGCCCACCATCGCCGATGATTCCGGCCTGTGTGTGGATGCGCTGGATGGTGCTCCCGGCGTGTACAGCGCCCGCTACTGCGGCCACCATGGCGACGATGAGGCCAACAATGATAAGCTGCTGGAAAATATGAAGGCTGTGCCGGAAGGACAGCGAACCGCAAAATTCGTGGCCGCTGTCTGCTTCATCCTGCCGGAGGGCCGCCACTTGACCTGCCGGGGCGAGTGCCCGGGCAAGGTGGCCTTTGAGCGGATGACCGGTGACTATGGCTTCGGCTACGACCCGCTGTTCATCCCGGACGAGTGCGGTGTGGGCAAGACCGATAAGCGTCCCAATACCGAGGGCCGCAGCTATGCCCAGCTCACTCCGGACGAGAAGGATGCCATCAGCCACCGCGGCGTGGCGCTGGCTCTGTTGGAAAAGCGGCTGCCGGAATTTCTGGGCAATGATTAAATGAAGTGACCCGGCAGGACGGCCGGGAGTTTCTCTGAGGACCGTCCGCTGGGGTGGGACCCTGTTGCCGCAGGCAAT
>CALDLZ010000027.1 GCA_937915335.1 uncultured Faecalibacterium sp. | reverse complement strand
ACGGTGGGACAGTCAAAGGAGCGTGCGTTTGAACAAAAAGAAAAAGTCCACAAACCTTTCCCCTTATCCCGATGAAGCCATTGACCGTCTGGCACGGGCATTTTACCCAGCCATCCTTGCCTGCTGGAACAGCGAGGAAGGCCAGCGGGAGTTTGCCGCGTGGCAGGCGGAACAGGCTCATCTTGCAGGAAAAGAAAAACAGGAAGCTCCCACTGGGGAACTCCCTGTTGTACATATCGTTGTTGTCTGTGGCCTTAATCGCAAGTTTTACAAGCAACGCAATTCTCAACGGCCTGTTTGCGATATGCAATTCACGGTTGTTGCCAACGAATCAAATCGTGAATTGCGATGGCAGGGTGCGTCCGGGTGGGCGCGCCCTGTTTTTGTGTCTATTTTTATCATCACATAAATTTGCGCTGCCGTTGCCATAGCAACCGACAAAGGAAGATGAATTTGATAAAATGCTCTGCGGTTGGTTATAGCTAACTAACTACCACGACCAAAGAATCATTTATTTATCAAAGGAGTTTTCCATGAAAAAGATTTCCCGTCGTTCGTTCATCACCGCTATGGTTGCTGTGAGTGCGGCCGGTGTTCTGGCCGCCTGCGGTTCTTCTTCCAGCAGCACGGCTTCTTCTGTGGCTTCTTCCGCTGTGTCCAGCGAGGTAGCCTCCTCTGCCGCATCTGTGGACGAGACCGGCACCCACACCGTTATAGATCACGGCGGCAACGAAGTGGAAGTGCCTAACAAGGTTACTCGTGTTGTCATCGACCAGATTCCCATCCTGTCTACCTACATGGCCTATTTTGAGGGCAGTGCTCCCTACATCGTGGGTTACTGCGGCTCTTTCAAGTCGGTCATTTCTGACACTGTGTTGAAGAACATCGCCCCGGAGCTTCTGGAGTCCAGCGATACGGTCTATGCTCAGAGCGACCTGAACATCGAGGAGATCATGAAGCTGAACCCTGATGTTATCCTGTACAACGCTGGCAACTCCTCCCATGCCGAAATCCTGAAGGCCAGTGGAATCCCCTCCATCGGGTTCGCTACCGTGGGCGCATCTACGGAGGCCGATCCCATTGAGCGTTACGAAGAGTGGCTGAAGCTGCTGGAGCAGATTTTCAACGAACCGGGCAAGACCGAAGCCTTTGTTGCTGCCGGTGATGAGATCGTGACCGATGTTGAAGCCCGTATTGCGGAAGTTCCTGAAACGGATCGTCCCAGTGCGCTGATTCTGTGGAAGTACGCAGACGGTGTGCCGCAGGTATCCGGTCAGGGCACTTTTGGCACCTACTGGATGAAGCGTCTGGGTGTGACGGATAAGGCACTGGAAGCTACTGGCTTTGCACAGGCTAGCATGGAGCAGATTTATAGCTGGGATCCCGATATTCTCTTCTTGGATGGTCCCGGCCTGCAGCCCCTGCGCACCGAGGACGTACTGAGTGGGAATGTGGACGGTGCTGACTTCTCCCCCCTGACCGCCGTGAAGAACGGCCGCGTGTATAATACCACGCTGGGCATGTGGAACTGGTTCACCCCGAATCCGGATGCTCCGCTGGTACTGGCATGGCTGGCCTGCAACACCTACCCGGATGCTTTTGCCGATTATCCGCTGGGCGATACCATCAAGGAATATTACAAGACATGGTACGGCTACGATGTGACAGATGACGAGTTGGAGGAAATGCTGCTGTACTGATGAAAGATACCATCTGGATAAAAAAGGGCCGGTTCACTCCTCTGGCCGTGGTATTGATGTTTTCTTTGCCTCTTATGACCGCACTCATCTGCCTGTGCTTTGGACGAATGAATGTTCCAGTAGGTGAAGTCCTCTCCGCTTTGCGCGTTGCTTTGACGGGTGGGAGTACCTCAAATGTACAGAACTACTCCATCGTCATCAATCTGCGGCTGCCCCGCATTCTGATGGCCATCATTGTTGGCGCAGGTCTGTCTTGTGCAGGCAATACCTATCAATCCTTATTCTCCAATCCGCTTGCCACACCGGATATTTTGGGTGTAACCAGCGGCACCTGCGTGGGTGCAATTCTTGCTATTATCCTGTCTTGCAGTATTTTGGAAACGCAGCTCATTGCCTTGGTCTTCGGCCTGATCTCCGTCTGCTTCACTCTGAAAATCGCAGGCAAGAGTGATGGGCGTTCTATGGTTTATCTGGTGCTGGCCGGTACGATCGCATCCTCTCTGTTCAACGCACTGGGTTCGCTGCTGAAATATACTGCCGACCCGCAGGACAAGCTGCCGGAGATCACCTACTGGCTCATGGGCAGCTTTACCAGTGCCAGCTACCAGAAGATCCTGATTGGCTGCCCGCTCATCCTTGCCGGAATCATCATCATCTATCTGCTGCGCTGGCGGCTGAACATCCTTTCACTAAGTGATGACGAGGCTCGTGCCAGCGGCATCAATATCAAACAGACCCGGATGCTGTTCATTGTTGCATCTACGCTGGTCACGGCTTCTGCCGTTTCCATGTGCGGTCAGGTGGGCTGGATTGGTCTGCTGATCCCGCACGCATCCCGGATGCTGGTAGGAAGCAACAACCGTTATGTGGTGCCCCTCAGTCTCAGTCTGGGAGCCAGCTTTATGATCCTGATCGATACCCTGTCCCGCAGCATCAGCATCATTGAGCTGCCTCTTTCCATCCTCACCGCTATCATCGGTGCGCCGGCATTTATTTCTCTGCTGAACAAAACAAGGAGCAATCTGCAATGATCTTAGAAGTGCAGAACGGTTGTTTTGGCTACCCGAAACAGCCTGTGATTCTCGAAAACATCAATTTGCGTCTGGAAGAAGGACACATCCTTGCAATTCTTGGACCAAACGGTATCGGTAAAACCACCCTGCTCAAGTGCATGATCGGTCTGCTGCCATGGCACAGGGGAAAAACCCTGCTTTATGGGAAGGATATCCACACCCTCAAGCCGAAGGATGTCTGGAGTACGATCTCCTACATTCCGCAGTCCCGCGGCTTTGCTTTTTCCTATACCGGTCTGGAAATGGTTCTGCTGGGACGCAGTGCGCATCTCGGAACCTTTCAGCAGCCCGGCAAAGAGGAAATCGAAATGGCGGAAGCCATGATGGAACGAGTGGGTATCACCCGTCTTGCCAACAAGGACTGCAACCGGATGAGCGGCGGTGAACTGCAAATGGTGCTCATTGCCCGTGCCCTCATCAACGAGCCGAAGCTCATCATTCTGGACGAGCCGGAAACCGGTCTGGATTTTCACAATCAGGTCTTAGTACTGAATATGGTGGAGCGGTTGGCGCATGAATCCGGTATCAGTGCCATCATGAATACCCATTATCCCACCAATGCTATGAGCGTGGCGGACGAAGCCCTGATGCTGAACCGCAAAGGCGAATTTTTCTACGGCCCGGCTGCAGAGATTTTGAACGAGGAGAACATCTCGTATTCTTTTGATGTTCAGGTGCTGGTGGACGAACTGCATTATCAGGGGCGGTCCGTGCGCAGCATCGTTCCGGTTGCTCTGCGGGAGGAAACTGCTGTATGAACAATGTCCCTTTTACACTTTCTCGCGTTCGCCCGATCCGGGATGCTATGACCGTTTCCCGGCCTTCCGGGCTGGGCTATGGAGTGCCGGTAACATGGTTTTCCCTGGGCGCAGGCACTTCTATTACCCCGGAATACTATGACTGCACCACCCTTTATCTGGGCGGTGAGGGAAATGGAAAGTTTCTTCTGGGAGCCGATGGGCAGGAAGTGTCTGTCAAACCCGGAGAAGTGCTGTATGTACCGCCGAAAACACTGTGCGGCACAAAAACCGACAGTGGAATGATCTATACCGAAATCATTTTGAAAAAGGAGAATTTTACCATGAACAACATCATCAAGGCAGGCCACCCCACCGAACTGAAGAACCTCATTTCTTATGAAGAGGGCAGCATTGCCAATCTGGACATTGCTCACGCAGACAACATGAAATTTGTCCTGATGGCCTTTGACGAGGGTACTGGCCTGACCCCGCACCGTGCTCCCGGCAATGCCATCCTGACCGCCCTCGAAGGTAAGGCCATCATTGGCTATGAGGGCAAGGACTACGAACTGAACGCAGGTGAGAGCTTCCGCTTCGATAAGAACGGCCTGCACAGCGTTACCGCACAGGGCAAATTCAAAATGAGCCTGTTGCTGGTCATCGAATAAGCTATTTTCTATTTCATAACTGACGCAAAGAACCCGTCCGGTACGTCCGGACGGGTTCTTTGCATCTGCCAGATTCAGCAGTAGTAGAGGAACGAACGCAGACGACTCCATGCGGTTTCATCCCAGTCGTTATCAAGGGAAATCTGAAACAGCGGGGCACTGCAGGCATCGTGCAAGCCACGCATATCCAGAATCATAGCGGTATTTTCATATCGGGGTGCAAGGGTCAGCACTGCATTGGTACGGCCAGAAAGCTCCACGGCCTTGGCATACCGATATCGGCCGTTTCCGCCTGAAAAATTCGGCAGGGCAGATTCTGCGATGCGGAACAGCGCTTCAGCATCTTCCGCAAAGGCACTGTGCGCTCCAAGTTCCGCACCAAGGATCTGCATCTGCCCCTGCATCTGGTCAAGCCAACCTGCCGATGGTTTGTTTTCATCCAGATTGTCTTTCCACAGAAACCAGAGTGCCTCGCTAAGCGGGGCACGAAGCACCTGTTCATCTTCGGCCTCCAGCGCAGCAAGTACGCCGCTGTCCAGTTCTGTCAGGCAGAGCGGCGTACCAACAGCGGCAATGCGGCGGCCTTTGGCGGGAAGGGCACCGATCTCTCTCGCTGCGGTGTGCAGCTGCTTCCAGTCGGGCAGAGCATCCCATTGCGCTGCAATGCCGGGGCGTTTTTCAGTCGGGGCCGCATAGAGAAGGTCACCGGCAAGCAGTGCACGGAAAAGCATATCACGGTTCTGCGCCATTTCGGGCAGTGTTTCCAGCATCGGGCTGACCAGTTGAGCATTCTGCTCTTTTCTGCGGTCCAATACAGCACGGATGACACGGGCGTATTGACCGTCTGCTTCCGCCCCCTGCGTCTGCGGGATCAGGAACTGCGCATGTGCTTGGTCGTTTTTCCGCTCGGCAAGGATACTGCCCAGCAGCACCGGGAACGGCAGGTATTCTTTTGCGCTTGTTTCGGCGCGGCCAAGGCTCAGGACGTGGTCGGTCAGGTGGGGCAGAACATGAACATCCGCTCCCTGCTGCCGGAAATATTCTGCCAGATAGGGCGTGTATTCCCCCAGCGCAGGCAGATAAAGAGGAGCATTTTTCTCCAGCGTCCGGGCCAGATGGCAGGGGCGGATATCCACCTGCTCAATGTCGAAGTCTTTCGGCAGTGCCACCGCCGGGCGGTGCTGCAAACTGTTCAGGAATGCTTCGATGCGAGTGATGACGCCCACATTGGAAAAATGCTCATCCACTTCGATTTGCAGGTAGGGTTTATCGCCCATCTCCTGCTTGAACAGGTGTGAGAGCATGGTGTCCGGGCCGCAGCCGTGGTTAGTCAGGTAGACAGCGTAGAGATTCGGGTGGTGAGCGATCAGCTTTGCTCCGGACAGGATATGCTGCCCGAACGGATAATAAAGATTATCGTATTCATCGGAGATGTCCAGAGCGTGGCCGGGCAGATGGCTCAGCGTAATGACCTTGTAGCCCCGCTCCAACAGCAGTTCCGGAATGCCCATATTCAGAATGGGGTCGGAAACGCCGTAGTTGCGGGTGATGAGTACCAACACTTTATCGTCTGGTTTCAGGGTAGACAATAGGGCTTTGCCCTGCTTTTCTACAGCCACAGTATGGCGGCGCACCGCCATAGCACCGCTGAGCAGAGCCTTGACGCACAGGGGCTTCGGGATACCTAAAACTCTGCCAAGCCCCAGCATTGCAGATGCCATAGCTTCTTGCCCGAAGTCGAGATCAAACACCGGACTGAGCAGGGTGATGCCCTTGCTCTCCATGTCCAGAGCTTTGGCAATGGATGCAGCTGCCGTCTGCATATAAACGCAGCCATAGTTGTGTTTCACACGGCTCTTTTCGTGCTTCATCGTGTGGATGGTGGGCAGGAAGATGTAGTCCACCTTCTGGTCAATGAGCTGCTGCATGTGGCCGTAAATGAGCTTGACCGGGTAGCAGGTCTCGCCCTGCGCGGTCTGCTGCGCCAGTCGGATGGTTTCTTCATTGGTGGGGTCGGTCAGGATGACGTTGAACCCCAGCGAGGTGAAGAAAGCGTTTGCCATCGGGAAGAATTTGTGGATCATCAGCACAAAAGGCACACCCACGGTCTTTTTGTTCGGGTCACGCTTGCCGGTGTACCCTTCCAGAAGCAGCTTGTCGGCCTGCTTGTAGAAGTCGATGTTCTTCTGAATTTCCGCACTGCGGCGGTCATCCGCAGCCTGCGCCGGGCTGTCGAAGCCCACGAACCGGCTGGGGGCATCCCCCACCGCTTCCTGCGCCAGAAGAGCCGCGCCATATGCGCCGCTGATGGAAAAACAGGGGCTCACCTGCACCCGGTCACCGTAAGCCGACTGGAACGCCGCCACGATACCGGGGTTGTAGTCCACGCCGCCCTGCAAGACAATGTGCTGACCTACCGGTTTAGAACCAACGACTTTATGCAGATAGTTCTGGACAATGGAGTGGCACAGCCCGGCGGCAATCTCCGCCTGCGAAACGCCCTCCGCAGCAGCGGATGCAATGGCTGTCTCGATGAACACGGTGCAGCGTTCGCCCAGTGCAGCCGGATAATCAGCAGAAAGGGCCAGCGGGCCGAACTCTGCCAGAGGGATTCCCATGCGGGCGGCTT
>CALDLZ010000026.1 GCA_937915335.1 uncultured Faecalibacterium sp. | reverse complement strand
CGATCCTCATCTGGATATCCGAGCGCAAAGAGTGAAAAGACTGCTAAATCCTCTGGAAGCTCCAGAATCCGACGGATCTGTTCCATCCATTCCTGAATCGGCGAGACTCCAATGCAGACACCTCCCAGACCAAGCGTATCGGTTTCCAGCCAGATGTTTTCCAATGCGATTCCCATATCGATTGGCACCATCTGCAAGGCCGGAAGATTTTCTTTCCGATTTACCAAAACAATGACAACAGGTGCTCCGGCAACGCATCCTGCATATGGGGTGGTTTGTGACAACTTTTTGATTTTCTCGGGATTTGTCACTACATAGAACTCCCACGGCTGCTGGTTGCACGCACTCGGTGCCTGCATGCCGGCTTTCAAAATCTGAAGCACCTTCTCTTTTTCCACGGGCTGTTTTTTGAATTTTCGGATACTCACACGGTGAAAAATCGCATTCATCTCACATATTCCCCTTACAGATTCTTTCCGATGTTCTCAAGTTCTTTCAGAGCATCGGCATTTTTTTGCAAGTTCATCTTTGGCAGTGGCATAATAGGACTTCTGGAACAGCAGATTCCACGACAGATACTTTGCCATGCAGTCGAACTGTTTGTTAATCAACTCATACTGGATACTGTCAATTTTCATATCATACTCCTCCGCTTCTGATTTCGTTCCTATTTTACCACACCCTGCCGCAGCGGAAAAGATGCCGGGAAACAAAAATGGCCCCGGAGAGCTTGTTGCAACTCTCCGGGGCCACTTTATGTGCGTTGTGCCTTGGCGCACACGACCAACGTTTTACTCGATTGCAATCAGATTCGGGTTCTCAGGCAAAGCCTTCGTCTGCTGAGGAGCAGGCAGCTCGATATGCAGGACGCCATCCTCGAACTTTGCGTGGATGTCTTCCTTCTTCACATCGCCCACGTAGAAACTACGTGCGCAGGTGCCGGAGAAGGATTCGTGCCGCAGATAGCGGCCCTTCTTATCCTTTTCATCATTGCTGTGGCTGCGCACTGCCTGAATGGTCAGGTAGCCGTCGTTCAGTTCCATCTGAACGTCTTCCTTCTTGCAGCCCGGCAGGTCAACAGCTACTTCGTAGCCGTTGTCCGTCTGTTTGACATCGGTCTTCATCATGTTTGCACCGCGCTTACCAAAAGCGCCACGAGCCTCACGGTTCATCGCACGTTCCAGTGCAGCGTCATTCCAGAACGGATCGAAGAAATCATCATCGAACAGGTTTTCATGGAAAACAGTCGGCATAAGCATAAATCATTCCTCCAATCCCGGCGTTCGGGTCGGGGCAAAAAATCTGAAGCGTCCATTCAGAAGGGCTTTCCGGGGAGCCTTGCGGCTCTCCTTTTGCCCTTCCTCCTGAGCACGCCATTGTTATAGCACATGCTTCTAGCACTGTCAAGTATAGAGCGCTAGAATTCACAAAAGAATAATACTTCTATAATATTTCATGCAATCTTTTCCAAAATCTGCACGAAAAATCGTTTTTACCAGTCCTTCTTCTCTTTCGTGCAGTCGTGGTTTTTCTTACGTTCTTCCACCATTTTGGCAAACCATTCCACCATGGCCGGGTCGTAGTGCGAGAAAAATGCGCTTGTTTTCGTATCCAGCGCGGCGATCTTTGCCATATCCTCTTCCGAGAGCGTAAAGTCAAACACATTCAGGTTTTCCTGCATCCGCTCAATGTGAGTGGATTTCGGGATGACTACCACGCCGCGCTGCAAATGCCAGCGGAGAATGACCTGCGCCGCACTTTTGCCGTATTTTTTGCCGATCTCGTTCAGCACCGGGTTCTGGAACATATTGCCCCGTCCCTCACCAAAGGGTGCCCATGCCTCGATCTGCACGCCGTATTTTTCCATCCACTTTTTTGCCTCGACCTGCTGGTTGAACGGATGCGTCTCCACCTGATTGACCATCGGACGGATGCGGGCAAAGGAGCAGAGGTCTACCAGACGGTCCGGGTAGAAGTTGGAAACGCCGATGGCGCGAATTTTACCAGCCTCGTACAGCTCTTCCAGTGCCCTCCACGCGCCGTAATAATCCGAAAACGGCTGGTGGAGCAGGCAGAGGTCGAGATAATCGGTGCGGAGTTTGCGCATGGATTCCAACACGGACTTCTTCGCTTCCTCGTAGCCATAGTGCTCGACCCAGACTTTGGTCGTCAGGAAAATATCCCTGCGGTCAATGCCGGACTTCTCAATGGCCGCGCCGACCTGTTCCTCGTTGAAATAGCTTTGTGCCGTATCAATGGAACGATAGCCGACCTTCAGCGCATCCAGAACGCAGCGTTCGCATTCATCCTGTGTGACCTGATAGACGCCGTAGCCAAGCTGCGGCATTTTTACGCCATTGCGCAGCGTGATATACTCCATAAGAAAATCCTCCTGTTGTTTTATATTTTGGTCTGTGCTATCATCATAGCACCCGGTAGTAGCTACCGGTCAAGAACTTTTTGCATAAAATGGGAGGATTTTTTATGTACTCCATGAAAGAAGCCTGCGCACTCACCCATATGACCTATGAGAACCTGAAATTTTACTGCAACGAGGGTCTTGTGCCCAATGTAAAGCGGAACCGCCGGAACTACCGGGTCTTTGATGAACACGACATCAAATGGATTCAGAGCCTGGGCTGTCTGAAAAACTGCGGCATGAGCATCGCAGAGATGAAGGAATATCTGGCGCTCTGCTTAAAGGGGGAGTCTTCGATTCCGGAGCGCAAAGCCATTCTTGCGGCAAAAAGAGAAGCCCTGCTCCGGTCAATTGCAGAACTGCAGGATGCAGTTGCCTACATAGACTGGAAGCAGGGTTTCTATGATGATGTGCTGTCCGGCAAAACCGAATATTACAGCAATCTCGTGCCGGAACTGAGGAAGAAATGAACCATAGGATAGGCAGTCACTTATTCCTGTCGGTACATCGGCGTAGACAGATATTTCATGCCGTTGTCCGGGATTATGACCACGATATTCTTTCCCCGATTCTCCGGCTGGCGGCCCACCTGCACTGCTGCGTACAGAGCTGCCGCCGCCGAGGTGCCCAGAAACAATCCTTCGGCCCGCAGCACCTCATGGGCCGTGTCGTAGGCTTCTTCGGTGCGGACATCGATGCACTCATCGCTCCAGTCCGGCCGCAGATAGTCGGAAAGTGCGCTTTCCGGCACACCATAGGCGGGCAGAACACCATCAATGATCTGCACGTCCGGGTGCTCCGGGGTCAGCCGGGAATCCGGATGGGGCTGCACCAGAATCACGCG
The DNA here is from genome assembly GCA_937915335.1 of uncultured Faecalibacterium sp. Lineage (GTDB taxonomy): Bacteria > Bacillota > Clostridia > Oscillospirales > Ruminococcaceae > Faecalibacterium. The sequence goes on along the minus strand of CALDLZ010000026.1, from coordinate 3,559 downwards.
CAGTGCCGGGTTGCGGCTGCGCAGATAGCGGGCGGTGCCAAAGCCGGTGCCGCCGGTGCCTGCCATGCAGACCAGAACGTCCACTTTCCCCTCGGTATCCTGCCAGATCTCCGGCCCGGTGGTGCGGTAATGCGCTTCCGGGTTTGCCGGGTTTGCCGCCTGATTGTTGAAATAGGCCCCAGTGCGGCGGCAGTAGGCCGCGATTTCATCCAGCGTTGCTTCCCGCTCCGGCTCCTGCCACGGGTGGGTGCGCTGTACCTCCGGGCGTTCGCCGGTGGCATCTTTATAATCCAGAAGCCGTGCCCCGTAGGCCAGCAGCATCAGCCGCCGCTCCAGCGAAGCACCCCGCTCCAGAAAAATATCCAGTTTGTACCCACGCTCTGCTGCAAATGCCGCCAGACCAATGCCCGTGTTGCCGCTGGTCTGCTCCACGATGGTGGTGCCGGGGCTCAGCAGCCCGGCTTCTTCCGCAGCATTGAGCATGGAAAGTGCGGCGCGGTCTTTCACGCTGCCGGTGGGGTTGAAGAACTCCAGTTTTGCCAGCAGATGTGCCCCGCACTGCTGCTGCCGCTCAAAGCGGTCCAGCTCCATCAGCGGGGTGTGCCCCACCAGTTCCTCGATGGAATGCACCAATCCTGCCATTGCTCTCCCCTCCCGATTTTTCGGCTCAGACCAGCTTGTCCGGTGTCACATCCAGAATATCGTTGAAGTAGTTGTTGGCGATCATCATCACGCCCATCGCCGTGATGACCACGATCTCTTCCTCGGTAAAGTTTTCCTTGAGTTTCGCAAAAAGCTCTTCTGGTACATGCTTGGGATCCTCTGCAATGGCCTGACCGTACTCGACCAGGATCTCTTCCTTGGGCGTGAATGCAAAGTTCTCAAAGTCAATGCCATTCTTCTTGAGCAGATTCTGGAAGTAAATGCTGCACACAAGGCAGCCGTTTTTCTGGGAAATAGCATACTCGTAAAAATCGGCAGCCCGCTTGCCGATGAGCCGCTGCAGCTCATCATCCAGCGCATAGGAGCCGGCTTCCACTGCATTGAATGCCGCTGCATTGTGGAGCAAGGTGCGCTTTTCTGCTGTCAGCGCATGACCGCCTGCTACATGGTCTGCAATGATTTTCTTGATGGACTCCGGTGCGGTTTCCGGGTTGATCTCGCTGATTCTGGGCATAACAAAACCCTTCCTTTCACTTTCTTCGTCAGATGAATTGTCTGTATCATATACCCATCTACATACCGTGTCAATAGGTATTTTGACTTTTTCAACAATTCCACAGCAAAAAGTGATCGGAAGGGTGGCTTCCTGTGCGCCTGCTTCAGATTTCCGGCTGTTCGCCCAGCACTTCGCCCAATGCCAGCACCGCATTGCGCACACACTCCGGGCAGGGGCACAGCATCGTACCGGTCTCGATGCCCTTCAGGTCTTTGATCTCCGGGATGGATGCAGCCGCGCCTTTGCGCTGCACGGCGATTCCGGCCGCTTTTGTGGCAAGCCGCATGGCCTGCTCCACCCAAACGAAAGAATCTTCATGGTACATCTTCCCTCGGGTTTTGTTTTCAGCAGCCGAAAAGCTCTGCGGTTTTCTTCATCCGCTCTGCAATGGGCACACCGAACGGGCAACGTGCCTCACAGGCATGGCAGCCGATGCATTCGGAGGCGGTATGTTCCAGCAGTTCATAATGGGACTGCACGGTGGCAGGTACTTCCGGCTGCATGGTGGCAAGGTCGTAGAACTTATTGATCATCGCAATGTCGAGCTGCGCCACACAGGGCTTGCAGTGCCCGCAGTAGGTGCACTCGCCGCGATATGCGTGGAGCGGTGCATTGGCAATGACCGATGCAAAGTCCTTATCCTCCTCGGAGGCACTTTCATAGGCCACGGCCTGATCTACCTGTTCCTTCGTATCGTAGCCGCACAGAATGGCTCCCACCGCCGGGCGGGTCAGCGCATAGTGGATGCACTGCACCGGAGTCAGGCTCACACCGAACGGCGAACGCTTTGCATCGAACAGACGGCCGCCCGCAAAGCCTTTCATCACAGTGATGCCCACATCGTTCTGCTCGCAGAGACGGTACAACTTCGCACGGTCGGCATCAATGCCTTTCAGTCCGGCGTCAAACTCTTCGGCAAACATCGTATCGATATTCTCGCTGGCGGGCAGCATATCAAAGGCCGGGTTGATACTGAACAGGATCATCTCCACATAGCCAGATTCTGCCGCCTTCATGGCCACCTTCGGGTTATGGGAGCTGATGCCGATGTGCCGGATCACGCCACGGTTTTTCAACTCCATAATGTAATCCAGATAATCCGAGTGCTGGATCTGTTCCCACTCTTTCTCCGAGTCCACGTAGTGGATCATGCCAAGATCGATGTAGTCCGTCTGCAGACGCTTCAGCAGGTCCTCGAAGGCAGGGCGGACATACTTCATGTCCCGTGTACGGAAATACTGGCCATCCTTCCAGGTAGAGCCGATATGGCCCTGAATGTACCACTGACTGCGGTTTTCGTGGATCCCCTTTCCGATGATGTCACGGGACTTCGGGTCTGCCATCCAGCAGTCCAGAATGTTGATGCCCTGTGCGGATGCATAATGGATCAGGTCAACACCCTCTTCCTCCGAATGACGCTCCAGCCACTCGCCGCCGAAACCGATCTCACTGACCTGCAGCCCGGTTTTGCCCAGTCTTCTGTAGTTCATTTTGTTCTCCTCCTGTGATTCACAAAATCCAAATCCTCTCGCCGATTCGACTTCTTCTTGTTTCAGCACTTCAGCTTTTCATCCTTTTATCTGCCCTGCAGGGTGCAGTTCAGCAATATCCCCGCTCTTCTTTATACCGTTTCACCCCATCCCGCAGCAGCTGCGCAGCTTGTCCCCCGGCTTCAGTTCACCAGACAGAATCATATCCTCGATCCGCTGGACAAATAATTCCTTAATCGTTGGAGCAACGATCTCTCCATATTTCATACGTTCTTCTTTCTGGTCGAACCACGACCACTGAAAAATCCACGTTCTTTTTCAGGTACTTCACGAATTGTTTTTGTTAACTTTTTATCATAAGATAGCATAAAAGGACGTCTATTGCAAGACGGCAGCGGATATGTTCACTTGGTCAGAACAGTCAGAAGGATCCATTGTGGCAAATGTAAAGGCCAGCAAGATCAGTCTCATCGACATGCTGAAGTTCAAGAATCAGGTCAAGGTGCGTGAAAAGGTCATTGATTCTGCGGTTCCGCGGTTCATCATCTTCATGGCGCTTTTCCTGCTTGCCGGAGCGATCTACCCGCTCTGCACTGAGACGATGATCTATGATTTCAAAGCCTGTGGCGGCGTGCTTCTGATTGCAACGGGTTTCCGGGTGATGAAGCTGAAAGAATTTCCTATCGTTGATATGATCCCCGCCATGGTGCTGGTCATACCGCTCAGCCATCTCTGGGTAACCTACGTTCTGCCCTTGGTTTCTTAACGACAATATTTTTCTCGCTTCTTTCTACGCTTTGTATCCGCCGAAAAGATGCCGGAGTCAAAACCACCGGCTAAGCCGGTGGCT
>CALDLZ010000025.1 GCA_937915335.1 uncultured Faecalibacterium sp. | reverse complement strand
AGCAGAGCCAGAGTTTCCAGCAGATTCATTCGACATCCCTCCCTTCGCCCGCAGGCTCCGGGAAGTTTCCTTCAAAAAAGTTCCGTTCCCGGAGTTCCCGCTTCATTCCATGTAATAGGATTCAGCGATTCGGGTAGGAAAGCATGACCACCAATGATACAGGCAGCACCTTTACCATCATTTCTGACGGCAATATCAGTATAACAGAAAATTCAGCAAAACACAATCTAGACACGCCAAAAGCGGCCTGCTCCGGGGATTTCTCCCAGGGCAGGCCGCTTGGTTTATGCGATTCGATTCAGCTCGTTACAGCAGGATATATTTGAGGATGAACAGAACGGTCAGCACATACATCAGGGGGCTGATCTTCTTCTCCTTAGCCTTGCCGGTGATGAGATTCAGCAGAGTCCAGGAGATGACACCGATGGCAATGCCCTCAGAGATGCTGTATGCGGTGGGCATCGCCAGGATGGTCAGGAAGGCAGGGATGCCCTCGGCGGGGTCGTCGAACTCGATCTTCAGGGCGGAACCCATCATATAGAAGCCGACGATGATCAGAGCCGGAGCGGTTGCAAAGCTGGGGATGGTCAGGAACAGGGGGCTGAACACGACAGCCAGCAGGAACAGCACACCGGTGGTCATAGAGGTCAGACCGGTGCGGCCGCCCTCGGTAACGCCGGAAGCGCTCTCGACAAAGGTGGTAGTGGTGGAAGTGCCCAGCACGGCACCGGCGCAGGTGGCGATGGAGTCCGCCATCAAAGCGCCCTTGATGTTGGGCAGCTTGCCATTCTCGTCCAGCATGTCGGCCTTGGAGGCAACACCGATCAGGGTGCCCAGGGTATCGAACAGGTCAACGAAGAGGAAGGAGAACATGACGGCAAAGAAGTTCAGGATGCCCACGCCGGTGAAATCGGTCTTGAACACCTGGCCAAAGGTCTTGCCCAGAGCGGAGAAGTCAAAGCTGATGAAGCTGGTGGGGATGACACTGTACATGCCCGCGTCCGCATTGGGGATGTAAATGCCGGTCAGCTCGCAAAGGATACCCAGCACCCAGGTGATGAGGATGCCGTACAGGATGCCGCCCTTGACCTTCTTGACCAGCAGGATGGCGGTGATGAGCACACCGATCAGGGCCAGGATCGCGCCCACGCCGATGCTGTGGAAGGTCTCGCCCTTGAAGTGCTGGTAGGTGACGAGGGTGGAATCACTGTTGACGATCAGCTTTGCGTTCTGCAGACCGACAAAGGCGACAAACAGGCCGATGCCAACGCTGACAGCGCTCTTCAGGGTCATGGGGATGGCGTTGAAGATGGCCTCGCGCACATTGGTCAGGCTCAGCACGATGAAGATGATGCCCTCCACAAAGACAGCCATCAGGGCCAGCTGCCAGCTGTAACCCATGGTCAGGACGACCGTGTAGGAGAAGTAGGCGTTCAGGCCCATGCCAGGAGCCAGTGCGAAGGGATAGTTGGCCAGCAGAGCCATCAGGGCAGTGCCGACGAAAGATGCCAGCGAGGTGGCGATCAGAACCGCATTGGCATCCATGCCCGAAGCGGACAGGATGCTGGGGTTGACCGCAAGGATGTAGGCCATCGTCATAAAGGTGGTAACACCCGCCATGAGCTCGGTCTTGACATCAGTGTGGTTTTCTTTCAGGTGAAAGATCTTTTCTAACATGAAAGTTCCTCCTGTGTTGTAATAAAAGCAAAATCCACCGCGTGGGAACCGGTGGAAAGAACAGTTTCCATTGTAGCAGAAGCCGATTCACCTGTCCATGGTCGAAACACAGAAAATTCATTAAAAGTTCAAACTTTCTTGTATGGGTATGACTTATCCTGTTTGATTTTGGTGTTTTATGGAAAAAATCCCCTCTTAGCGGGCAGCCGAGAGGGGATTTGAGATTATTTCATGCTGTCTACCATGTGTTCTATCACATATTCTGCGGTCTTATCATTTGCATAATCCGGCTGTACATTGATCTTCTGAATATCTTCCTCTGTAATACTCGTGTAGAACGAACGTTCCGTTTTGAGGTAATCCTGGTAGTTTTCCTTTGTCAGCAGTCCCACTCCGTCATGCATCCACTGGAGTATGGCGCTGTTGACCCATTCGCCATAGTGAGCGTTATCCTTATAATTGTTCAGATCTGTAATCATGGCCGTGTTATTGTTGAACGAATACAGATGAATATTCGGGTGCTCCAGAATCAGTTCAATGATATACTGTTCCGCCTCCAACTGACGATAAAGATTTCCATCATTGGTGATGCTGTTCCACCACGCAATGCTGTACGGTGAAAAGAAATAGTAGAAATCCACATCCGGGTACTGGTCAGCCAGCGAAGTCACATTCTGTGTGATCTGCTGTGTAATCGTCTGCTTTTCCTCAGCAGTCAGATGCTTTTCTTCAGCAGGCACCGTATAAACCAGTCCGTCCGGTGCCACTGTATGGATACCAAATGTGTAATACGGGTTCCACCTTGCGTAATCATCAAACGACGTAATACCCGGCGTAAAGCCCTGTGCATCGTTCTGCTTCATCATGGCATAGACCCGGCCAAAAATGATATCTTTATTATACACATACTGGACATCATTAAACGGATTTTCGTCATAAAGGTAGGTCGGGTATTTACCCAGATCCTCCCGCATCCGGTTCGGGGAATCAAAAAACATGCCCATATCCAGACAGCGCACAATTGTTTTCAGGTTCGGATTATAC
>CALDLZ010000024.1 GCA_937915335.1 uncultured Faecalibacterium sp. | reverse complement strand
GCCTGAACCTGCTGGCAACGGCCATTGCCGTGGTTATTGCGAAATATTTCAGCGACAGCGGCAGCGCCAAGCTGAACTACTCCAATAAGCCCTTCCTGTTCAGCATTGGCGGGCTGGAACTGAGCATCTTTGTGCCGCTGGGCCTTGTGCTACTCATCATCAGCTATATCGTCCTGTACAAGACCCGCTTCGGCCTGCGCCTGCGTGCCTGCGGTGAGCATCCCCAGGCTGCCGACTCTGTGGGCATCAATGTCTACAAGATGCGCTACGCCGGTGTCATCATCTCCGGCGCGCTGGGTGCCATCGGCGGCATGGCTTATATCGTGCCCCCCGTCCAGACCTGGAACTTCGAGGTCGGTGTTGCCGGTGCAGGCTTCCTGGCTATGGCCGTTATGATCTTCGGCCAGTGGAAGCCGTTCAATATTTTTGGCGCGGCCATGTTCTTTGCCGTGTTCAAGAGCCTGGCAAATATTGCGGACTCCACCTTCCTGGCACAGCTGCACTGGTCCAGCAATATCTACAATATGATGCCGTTCGTGGCATCCATGGTCATTCTGGCCTTCACTTCCAAGAACAGCATGGCCCCCAAGGCCGAGGGCATCCCTTACGACAAGGGCTCCCGCTGATCTTTTACCGAAATTTTGCCGATGCAGCCGCCTTTTCGGGCGGCTGTGTCCGTTTGAAAGGAGTTTCCCATGCGTATTTATGACCTGATCGCAAAGAAGCGCGACGGCGGCACCCATACACGGGAAGAGTTGGAGGCCATTGTGAACGGCTTCGTCAGCGGGGAAGTGGCCGATTACCAGATGGCCGCCTGGATGATGGCGGTCTACCTGCGTGGCATGACCAACGAGGAGACTGCAGAGCTGACCGATGTGATGGCCCACAGCGGTGTGATGGTGGACCTTTCTCCCATCCCCGGCATCAAGGTGGATAAGCATTCCACCGGTGGCGTGGGTGATAAGACCACCCTGGTCATTGCCCCCGTGGTGGCGGCCTGCGGCGTGAAGATCGCCAAGATGAGCGGCCGTGGTCTGGGCCACACCGGCGGAACCATCGATAAGATGGAGAGCGTGCCCGGCACCAGGACGGCCCTCTCTCAGGAGGAGTTCTTCGCCCAGGTGAACAAGATCGGCCTGTCGGTCATAGGCCAGAGCGAGGGCATCGCCGTGGCGGATAAGAAGATGTACGCCCTGCGTGATGTGACTGCCACTGTCAGTTGTATCCCGCTGATCGCCTCCTCCATTATGTCCAAAAAGCTGGCTTCCGGCTCGGATGCCATCCTGCTGGATGTGACCACCGGCACCGGTGCCTTTATGAAGACCGTGGACCAGAGCATTGAGCTGGCTAAGCTGATGGTCGCCATTGGCACCCACCATGGCCGCCGTGTGGCCGCCATGATCACCGATATGGACACCCCGCTGGGCCACAACATCGGCAACAGCCTCGAGGTCATGGAGAGCATGGATGTACTCAAGGGCAAGGGCCCTGCGGATTTGACGGAGGTCTGCCTGCAGCTGGCCGCCAATATGCTGGTGCTGGCGGGCAAGGGCACCCCTGCCGCGTGCCGTGCCATGGCCGAAGCCGTCATTGCTGATGGCTCCGCCTTTGCCAAGTGCAAGGAGATGTTCGCGGCTCAGGGCGGTGATACCCGTGTGCTGGACGATTACAGCCTGTTTGAGCAGCCCGCCGCAAGCTATGAGCTGCTGGCCGAGCAGGACGGCTATATCGTGGCCAACGATGCCGAGAAGATCGGCTCTGCCAGCGTGCTGCTGGGCGCGGGCCGTCAGAAGAAGGGGGATCCGCTGGATTTTGCGGCCGGCATCACCCTGCACAAAAAACGCGGCGATTACGTCCGCAAGGGCGAGAGCCTGGCTACCTTCTACGGTGCGGCGGACAAGTTTGAGGCCGCCGCTGCCGAGTACCGCAGTGGTCTGGTCTACGGCACCGAAAAGCCGGAGGAGGCTCCGCTGGTCTACGCTCTTGTCACCAAGGACGGCGTGGAGCGCTACTGAGAAAGCATCCTCCCCGGAAGGCGGGAGGAAGGGAAAGGACATTTTTCTATGAAGATCATTCTGGTGGGCGGCGGCAAGGTGGGCACAGCGCTGGCGCGTCAGCTCAGCGAGGAGGGCCACAACGTTACGGTCATCGATACCAACAAGACCCGTGTGGAGCACCTCAGCGAGACGTATGACGTGATGGGCATCACGGGCAACGGTTCCTCCATCACCACCCTGTCCGAAGCCGGAATTGAGGAAGCGGACGTGTTCATTGCGGTCACCGGCTCCGATGAGCTGAACCTGCTGTGCTGCATGTTTGCCAAAAAGGCGGGCCACTGCCACGCCATTGCCCGGGTGCGCAACCCGTCTTACAGCCACGAGCTGGATTTCATCAAAAAGCAGATCGGCATTTCGGCCATCATCAACCCGGAGATGGCGGCGGCGAGGGAAATCTCCCATCTGCTGCGGTTCCCCGGTGCAAGCAAGATCGATACCTTTGCGGATGGCCGGGTGCGGTTGATCAAGTTCACCCTGACTGAAGCGCAGGAACTGGACGGTGTGGCGATCCGGGAGATCCCGACCCGGCTCAAGAGCGATATCCTGGTCTGCGCCGTGGAACGTGACGGCGGGGTCATCATTCCCAATGGTAACTTTGTGCTCCAGACCGGCGACCAGGTCACCTTCCTGGCCACCCAGGAAAAGGCCCACGAGTTTTTCCAGCGGATCCACCTGTCCGTGCGGCCGGTGCGTAATGCCCTTATCGTGGGCGGCGGCGCTATTGGCTTCTATCTGAGCCAGGAACTACTGGAAAACCACGTTCGGGTGCGCATCGTGGAGCGGGATCCCGCCCGCTGTGACGTGCTGGCCCAGGCCCTGCCCGAAGCACAGATCCTGTGCGAGGATGGCTCCAATCGTGAGTTCCTGCTCTCCGAGGGACTGACCTCGACCGAGGCTTTTGTGGCGCTGACCAACATCGACGAGGAAAATGTTCTGCTGACCCTGTTTGCAAAGAAGCATTCCAACGGTAAGCTGGTCACCAAGATCAACCGTCTGGAATTTGACGATATCCTGGCCGGGCTTGACCTGGGCAGTATCGTTTACCCCAAGTACATGACATGCGATTACATCGTCCAGTATGTGCGTGCCCTGCAGAACGAGGCGGGCAGCAACATCAAGACCCTGTACCGCATTCTGGACGACCGTGTGGAAGCGCTGGAATTTACCGTCCATGAGAAGAGCCGGGTGACGGGCGTGCCCCTGAGCCGGCTCCACCTGAAAAAGAACCTGCTGCTCTGCTGCATCACCCGCGGCAATGAGATCAAGATCCCCCGCGGCGGCGATGAGATCCAGGTGGGCGATAATGTCATCGTGGTCACGCTGGAACACGGCCTGCACGACCTGCGGGACATTGTGGAAGACTGACGGAGGCGCGGCATGAATTATGCGATCGTTCTGCGGCTGCTGAGCTATATCCTCTACTGCGAGGCCGCTCTGCTCCTGCTGCCCGCCCTGGCCAGCCTGATCTACGGCGAGTGGATGGTGCTGGGCGTGTTCCTGCTCACGGCGGCGCTTTCGGCGGTGGCGGGCGCTTTGCTCCACCGCATCAAACCGAAAAGCCAGATCTTCTATATGCGGGAAGGGTTTGCCACCACGGCCCTCTGCTGGCTGCTCATCAGTGTGGTGGGCGCGGTGCCCTTTGTGCTGACGGGCAGCATCCCCAACCCGGTGGATGCCCTGTTCGAGACGGTCTCCGGCTTCACCACCACCGGTGCAAGCATTCTGCCCGGTGTGGAGGATCTGCCCCGGGGCATCCTGTTCTGGCGCAGCTTCACCCACTGGATCGGCGGTATGGGTGTTCTGGTGTTCCTGCTCTCCCTGCTGCCCCTGACCGGCGGCTCCCATGTCAACCTGATGAAGGCCGAAAGTCCCGGCCCGCAGGTGGATAAGCTGGTGCCGAAGGTACAGTCCACCGCAAAAATTCTGTATGGCATCTACCTGTTCTTGACCATTCTGGAATTCATGTTCCTCATTGGCGGGCGGATGCCGGTATTCGATGCCCTGCTCACGGCCTTTGGCACGGCGGGCACTGGCGGCTTCGGCTTCCGGAATGACAGCTTTGCCAGCATGTCGCCTTATGTGCAGTGGGTCGTGACCATCTTTATGATCCTGTTCGGCGTGAACTTCAACGCCTACTTCCTGCTGTTGATGCGCCGCTTCCGCCGCGCTGCCGCCAGCGAGGAGGTGCGCGCCTACTTTATCATTATCGGCGTGTCTGTGGCCATCATTACAGGCAACATTTACAGTATGTACCATGGTCTGGGCGAGGCACTGCGCCATGCGGCCTTCCAGGTGGGCTCCATCATCACCACCACCGGCTTCTCCAGCTGTGATTTTGACCTGTGGCCCACCCTCTCAAAGGAGATCCTCGTGATGCTGATGTTCGTGGGTGCCTGTGCGGGCAGTACCGGCGGCGGCATAAAGGTCAGCCGTTTTCTGCTGCTGGGCAAGACTGTGGGTAAGGAACTCAAGCAGGCCCTTCACCCGCAGGTAGTGGCCCCTGTCCGGATGGATGGCAAGCTGGTCAACCACGAGACCATCCGTGCCACCAATGTCTATGTGGCGGCCTACATCTTTATCTTCGCAGCCTCGTTCTTCCTCATCAGCCTGGATGGCTTTGATATGGTGACCAACTTCACCGCCATTGCCGCCACCCTGAACAACATCGGCCCTGGCCTGAATCAGGTGGGCCCCATGATGAACTTCGGCAGCTATTCCAACCCGGCCAAGCTGGTAATGATCTTTGATATGCTGGCGGGCCGTCTGGAGATTTTCCCCATGTTGGTGTTCTTTCTGCCGGATACCTGGCGGCGCTTCTGAGAAAACCCACCTGTCCGTTTGGATGGATGCGGCCGTCTTCTGAGCTGCCAGAACAAAAAGCGGATGCGCTCCCATCGGAACGCATCCGCTTTTATAGTATCAGGATCACTGCTGCTTTTTGGGCCTGAGTACCACGCCGCTCAGGGCAACGAGCACGCCTAGCAGAGCAAGACCGGCACCGGCCTGCCCGAAGGCATCACCCACAGCGCCCAC
>CALDLZ010000023.1 GCA_937915335.1 uncultured Faecalibacterium sp. | reverse complement strand
GCGGGTGCCTGCCCGGATTTTTTTCATTGAGATAGATCGACATAGTTTCTCCGTGAATTTGTTACAGACGGTCATTTTTCAGGGCATGAATGGCTTCCGAGATATAGGCGGAACCCACCAGCTTCATGCCCGGGTAATCAGCGGCATTCAAATGGGCAAGGCTGTGCTTTGGTACGACAGCCCGCTCAAAACCGATACGTTCAGCCTCCCGCAGACGTTGTTCGAGGTTCGGCACACTGCGCACCTCGCCGCCCAGACCCACCTCACCGATGGCAATGAGCTTATCGCTGACAGGGCAGTCCAGCAGGGATGAAACCATGCTCAGACAGACGGCCAGATCGCAGGCGGTATCCCGCAGGGCGATGCCGCCCACGATGTTGATATAGACATCCAGATTGCCAAAAAAGTATCCTGCCCGCTTTTCCAGCACTGCGATGAGCAGGTTCATGCGGTTGTAATCGTAGCCGCTGCAGGCACGGCGCGGGGCCGGAAAATTCGTCTTGGTGGCAAGGGCCTGGATCTCGCTCAAGATGGGACGACTGCCCTCCATGGTGCAGGCGACACAGTTGCCGGAAACACCCAGTGGGCGGCCCTCCAACAGCATCTGAGAGGGGCTCTCGATTTCCTCAAGCCCCTGCCCTGTCATGTCAAACATGCCCAGCTCATTGGTAGAACCGTAGCGGTTCTTTGCCGCCCGCAGGATGCGGTAAGGCAGCATTTTGTCGCCCTCGAAGTAAAGCACCGTGTCCACGATATGCTCCATGACCTTGGGTCCTGCAATGGCACCGTCCTTGTTAACGTGGCCCACAATGAACATGGGGATTTCCTGCTTTTTTGCAACGGCCAGCAGGCGGGCCGCACTCTCCTTGACCTGACTGACCGTGCCGGACGAGGACGAGATATCCATACAGCGCATGGTCTGGATAGAATCGATGACAACAAGCTCCGGCTTTTCCTTCTCAATCAGACCGCAGATCTCATCTACGTCGTTCTCGGCGGCAAGATAGATATTATCCTGCGGCACCTTCAGACGGGCAGCGCGTAATTTGACCTGACGGACAGATTCCTCACCCGTAATATATAGAACCGTGTGCTGATTGGAGATGGCACCGCAAAGCTGCAAAAGCATGGTGGATTTGCCTACGCCCGGTTCACCGCTGAGCAGAACCACGCCGCCCAGCACGATGCCGCCGCCCAGCACCCGGTCAAGCTCTGAGATACCGGTCAGGATGCGGCTCTTTTCCTCCGTTGTGCTGATATCCGCCAGCCGCCGGGCCGTCAGCGAGGTGACACCTTCCTGCCGGACAGGAGCCGCCTTGCCACCTGAAAGGCCCGCCTTGGGCGCTTCAGCGATAACATCCTCATTCATGGTATTCCAGCTTCCACAGCTGGGGCAGCGCCCCATCCAGCGCGGGCTGGTCTCCCCGCAGTTGGAGCAGACGTAAACAGTTTTGAGCTTCGGTTCTTTCATGGTGTACTCCCTGCAAAAACGCCGCTGGGAAAGCGGCGCTCAATTTCATTGTTCTTTTTTAGTTTACCACATTCTGTTGTCGGTCGCAACCGCTCCCTTACTTTACCTCCACAACAGTGTGTAGGTTTGTCAATGATGTGTTACACAGGGGGAGCAGAAGGTTGATTCCTATATTTAGCAAGAAAAGCTAAAGGATCAAGCCAGCCCAGAGGACGAATAGGAAAGTGATTGTACTTTCTGCTATGAACAGCAAGCTGCTTTTTGAAATCAGAAAACGAATAGAATTTATGTGAAGCATAGAAGTATTCGTTATCTTTGCGGTGAGAACGCTCTACCTTGCCATTGTGCCTCGGGGTAAACGGTTTAATGAGCTTGTGCTGGATGCCAAGCTGCTCTAACTTTTGTTCGAACAAGTGAGGTCTGGCTTTGTCTGAAACGAACTTCTTGGTGAACTCGGTGCCATTGTCAGTCTGGATGCAGAGAATTTTAAACGGAGCAGCTTTGACCAGATGTTCCAGAAAGACAGCAGAAGAATAAGAACTGTGTTCCTGAAAGGCTTCCAGATACCGCCAGCGGGAGAACTCGTCGATTGCAGTGTACTGGTAGAACTTCTCGCCTTTTGCATCTCCAACGATGCAGACTTCTGGCACGAACTTTACGTCGATCTGTACTCGCTCGCCCGGAAAGTGCATCTGCTCGTAAGGTTTTGGAATGTATTTCGGATTTGGCAGCTTAACAGCCATCTGCCCCTGACGGCGAAGAACACGATACAATCCAGTAATAGAGCGCTTATAACCGCTTCTGCGCAGTTTTACCCAGAGCACAACCAAACCGGTATGAGGATTCCGTCGGCGGAAGTTTTCAATCTTACGCAGTTCAGCTTCTGTATGCTGGTTCGGATGGTGATGCGGCCGATGCGATCTGTTGGCAAGAGATTGGATGTCACCGTTGTATCTGCGTTTCCAGCGATAGACATACTGGCGGTTCACATTGTACTTGATGGCTGCTTTGGTTACGCCGTGTTTCTCGGCGTAGTTCAAAAGTGATTGACGGAACTGCATGGTCTGTGTTACAGTATTCATGACGAATGCGTTGCCCTTTCTGTGATGTTTTGTGTAGCAACTTAACTGTACCACAGGACGACTCATTCGTCTTTCTTTTTATTTACCTTTGTAACACATCTATTGTAATCCTACATCCCTTACTTTACCTCCACAACAGTGATATTCTGGGCTGTCACGCTGCTCTTGCTCAGGACAATATCCCGGATCTGCGCTACTTGTGCGGCGGTCAGTGCGTCACCGGAGGTCATCACGGTCAGGTCTGCCCGACCGGACTGTAAAAAGCAGAGACAATCCGCAAAGCCTTTGGCCTTGACCAGCGTTTCGATCTCGTTTTCTGCGTTGAGGTCGGCAAGGCTCCCGGTAAGCTGGCTGGTATATTCCTTTTTTTCCTCCGCAGAGAGTGAGGAGGATTTCAGTGCCTTCTGGATGCTGTCCATCGCCTCATCATGGGCCTTGGTGCGCTTGAGGCGAGCCTCCTCGAAAAATTTGGAGCCGCTGCTGTTGGCCACGCTGACGAGCTGAGCCTCACCGTAATTCTTGTTGGCGCTGGAGACTGCTTCGGCTTCAGTCATCAGGCCGTCCGTTACGGGTACTGTTTCCTGACTGACTGCAGAGACATTGACGGCATCCTCTTCCAGTGTCACACCGGTGCGGGCATACTGCCAGTTCAGATAGACAGCAATGACCAGCGCCGCTGCCAGCGTGATGGCGGTCGCCTTGCGGGTATTCTTCGAGATGGCTCTCATAAACGCTTCCTCCTTTGATTGTATGGCAGTTTATCTTTTGCGCTGTTCCACGCAGATGTGGTTGGCGGGGAGATCCAGCAGCGCCCGAACAAGCTCTGTGATGCGGGCCGCAACCCGGACATCTCCCCCGCCGTCACATACAACGGCGACACCGCAGACGGTGGGTAAGTACGTTGTTTCTGCCAGTGCAGAACCGTCATCCAGCAGAATGTGGGTCTCCTGGCTCTGGGTCTGACCGGACTGCGTATCGGTGGCATAGATGGTCTCTTCCCCGCTCTCCAGTGTAACCATGACGATGGTCTTACCTGCCCCGCTGATCTGCTCTATCAAAGTGGTCAGCTGTTCTTCCAGCTGTGCCTGATACGCCTTCTCTGAGGATGCGGAGCTTTTGGTGGAGATCGCAGTGGTTTTGGCTGGTGCAGAAAACAGCTCCGAGAGCAGGATCAGCAACATGGCGGCCACACCAAACACAATGGCAAGCTGTGGGCGGTTCTGCTTTTGCAGGAGTATGAGCAGTGTACCGCGCCAGTCTGTTTTCATTCCTGCACTTCACCACCTTCCGCTTGGGCGCTGCGGGCATCAAGCTCTGCCTGGATGGCATCCTCCAGCGTGCCCATGGAAGCGGGTGGAATCTTTGGCAGGTTGAACGACTGGATGTCTGCCCGGAGCTGTGGGATGGCCTGCAAAAGCACCACTAAAATATATAGTCCTGCCACGGCTTTTATGCACTGCCGAGCCCATCCGCTCCCGGTGAGCTGGGCAACTAGTTCGGCGCAGATACAGGCCGTACAAAAAACAGCAGCTGCCGCTTTCAGTGTTTGCATTCAGACCCCTCCCACCATAAAAAGCAGTGCCGTGCCCATGACGGCCAGCCCGAAAAAGAGCGCGATACAGGCCATCATACAACGGACGGCAGAGGAAAAGCATTCCAGCAAAGCCTGTCCCCTGCTGTTCCCTGTCAGACCGCAGAGCACTCCACACCCGGCAAGACAGCCCAGATGAACCAACATCCCAAGATACAGGGGGAGGAACTCTGCCACAAGAATCAGGATGGCCGCCATTCCAAGGCTGCTTTTGAGCAGCTGTATCCCAGCCAACACGGCTTCGGACGCGTCACTCAAGCTCTGCCCCACAATGGGAATGGTGCCGGTCAGAAACTGCCCTGTGCGGAGTGTGGCACGGTCCAGCTGGGCCGCCGAGACGCGCTGGAACCCCAGCAGTGCGGCAAGAAGTTTTCCGGCCCAGTCCAGCCCCTTTTGCAGGAGCGTCCCCGCAGCCTGGCACAGACGGGATAAGCTGCTCTGGGTGGTGATACAGCACGCCATGCTCAGGGCAAGATAGCATTCCAGCAGCGGTGGTACAAATGTGGTCAGCACCTGGGCAAGCAGGCAGAGCACCGTGAGAAAAAAGCCGCTGGCGGCAGTTCCGGCGGTTGCTTCGCCGCCCATGGTCAGAACACCGGCATAGACAGGGAGGAAGCCCAGCAGAAAGCGGTTCCAGCTTTCAATCTGCTCACAGAGCTGCTGGGCGATTTTCAGAAGTGTTTCCCACAGCAATACTCCACACCCGCCTGCACAGATCAGGTCGATCCACCCATGGTCGGTGTCCTCCCCCAGCAAAAGGCGGACGATAGCGGCTAGGAGCAGAAAGAGCAGGACGCTGGCATAGCCACGGATGCTGCCCCGAATGGTTTCCAGAAATGACACATCGAAAAAGCTGCGCAGGGTCCCCAATGGGTCATGGGCCGCCTGCGAGACATCCACCGGGCTCTGGTCGAGATAGGGTTGCCAGAGCTCAGCTC
>CALDLZ010000022.1 GCA_937915335.1 uncultured Faecalibacterium sp. | reverse complement strand
TTTTGGAGGGGTGCACAAAAATGAAGGGAAAATTGTAGGGAAGGTGACGATAAAACCCCTCAGTCAAAGCCTACGGCTTTGCCAGCTCCCCTAATATGGGAGCCCTTGGCAAAGAGGTGAAGCTTTATGCTATGCCAAAGGCCCCCCTATTAGCGGGGGCTGTCGCCGCAGGCGACTGGGGGGTTAAAAAGCGACGCGAAAAAATCAATGCTTGCGATCGTATTTCAGGCGGTCACGCAGCTGCTCGAGGGTCAGCTGTTTTTCGCCGTGGCGCAGCTTTGGATAAGCGCGGAGCATACGCCCCTTGCCGAAATGCTTGGAGTTTCGGGTACGGGCGCGCAGCTCCTCGCTGCGGGCCTGCAGCTCTTCGGCCAGCTGTTCCAGCTTGAACAGCTCGGCGGTCTGTTCTGCCTTGCCCTTGGCGGCCAGCTTGACGGCATTGGCGGCCTCGGAAGCATTGAGCTTGGCCGTCTGGGTGGAGCGGCGGGCAGCCTCCATGGCCTCATCGGCCTTGGCACGCATGGCGGCGGCGGCATCCTTGGGGCTCAGCTTGGCGGCGCTGTCCCGGGCCTCGGCGGCGGCCAGCTTGAGCTGCAAACGACGTTCGTCCATCTTCTGATCCACGTCCATGGCGGTGGTGCCCAGCAGCTCGGTCATGGCATCGGAGACGGCGTGCATACTGTCGGCTACCTTTTCCAGAGCCTCCAGCTCACGGGCTAGGTCGGAGGCCGCAAAGGCGGTCACGATCACATCGGCGGCATAGATGGCATACAGGATGCACATGAGGATGAAGCCTACCAGCTGGGGGATCATCTCCACAAAACCCGCAATGATGGGATGAACGATCTTCATCACGACGATGGTGCCCACGCCCCACAGCAGGCAGAACTCCAGGCAGATATACCCGCCGATGTTGAAGGGAAAATCGCTGTAATCCCACCACCGGGTGTGGTAGAGCTTGAACAGCAGCCAGCCGCCCACCAGCTCCAGCGCGCTGGGCAGGATCACGCCGCCGATATAGAGCAGCAGGATATTATCCACCAGCGGTGTCAGGGTGAACAGCACGATGACCATGCCAAAACCGTAGATGGGACAGACCGGGCCGTTGAGAAAGCCGCGGTTCACCAGCTGGCCGGTGGTCACGGCGGCGTAGATGACTTCAAGGCACCAGCCAAGGCAGGAATAGATCAGGAAAAACGCCAGGATCTGATACAGCGTAAAGCCGCAGACCGTGGTATTGACAAAAAAGGACATCTTATTCCTCCTTTGCGGCCTGGGAGGCGGCCTCCTCGGCCGCCTTCATCTTTTTCAGCACCTTGGGTTCGATCCAAGTCACGGTTTCGTCGCCGGGCAGCTTTTTGGCGATGAGGGCCTTGATCTTGATGCCCATTTCGGTGAACATGCCCTCGTGCTCGGTGCGGATGTTCCATTCTGGCTCGTTCTCGTGCAGGTCGAAGGTCTTCCAGGTGATCTCGTAGCCGGAAGCGGGAAAGTAATCCAGACTATCACGGAACAGATCATCGTCATCGGTCTTGAAGTAGATCTCGCCGCCGTCCTTGAGGAACTCGCGGTACTGGATGAGCTGACGGGGATAGGTGAGCCGGTGCTTGTTGGAGGAAGCGTTTTTGCTCCACGGGTTACAGAAGTTGATGTAGATACGGCTGACGGTATCCTCGGCTGTGAGCACGCCCTTGATGCGCTCGATGTCGGTGCTCATAATCTTCACGTTATCGATGGGGCGGCCCGCCTCGTTGTAAGCGGCCTCGATCTTCCGCTTGGCGAGGATGAGCACTTTATCGGTGATGTCGATGCCCAGATAATTGTTCTCCGGGTGAGCGCAGGCCAGCTGGGAGATGAAGCCGCCCTTGCCGCAGCCCAGCTCCAGCACAAAGGGCTGCTCCGGGCGGGCATACTGCTCGTGCCACTTGCCGCCCCAGATCAGGGGCTCGTGGACGTGGAAATCAGCGGCCATCAGCTCATCGTGGGCGTAGGGTTTGAAACGCATTCTCATAAAATATTCTCCTTTAGATACTGTTCGACTTCTTCCGGTTCCGCGGCACAGCTCCCCTGACAGATCCCGGGTTTGCCGCCGCCGCGTCCATTGAGGGCGGCGTTCAGAGTCTTGGTCAGGGCGCGGACATCGCCGCCTGCCTGTGCGATGCAGTAGCCGGTGCCCTTTTCATTGGGGGTCAGGGCGGCACACAGGCCGGTGGTGGCTTCGGTCAGGCGGACAGCCAGCCGGTGCAGGCCGTCGGGATCGAGCCCCGGCACAATGCGGATGGCAGTCTCTTCGGGCTTGACCTGCGCGGCCAGCGCGTCGAAGAGCTGACTGCACAGCCCGAAGTGGGCGAATTTCAGGGCCGTGTACTCGTCGTATACCCGGTGCACGGCGTTGGCGGTTTCGCTGGCCTTGGCGCTGAGCAGAGCCCCGATATCGGCCTGCCGTGCCCGCATGGCCTGGGCGGCCTCCAGCGCTCTGCCGCCGCAGACGATACTCAGGCGTACGCCGCCCTTATAATTTTCGGCGGCCAGGATCTTGATCTGCCCCACCGCGCCGGTAAAGGCGGTGTGGGTGCCGCAGCAGGCGCAGACATCCGCCCCCGGGATGGTGACGATACGCACCTGACCCTCGATCTCCTTTTTGGAGCGGTAGGTCAGCCGGGCCAGTTCCTCACGGGTAGGGTAGGTGATGAGGACCGGCACGTTCTCCCAGACGACGCGGTTGGCGGCAGTCTCGGCGGCTTTCAGGCCCTCGGCAGAGATGGGGATACTGGTGTCCATCCGTACCATGTCAGACCCGATGTGGAAGCCCACATTCTCAGCCCCGAACATGCTGTGCAGGATGCCGGAGAGGATGTGTTCGCCGGTGTGCTGCTGCATCTTATCAAAGCGCCAGTCCCAGTCGATGGCCTGTTTCACCTCGGCCCCGGCCACCGCCCCGGCGGGCAGGGAGGTGACACTGTGCCAGATCACACCCTCATGCTCGTGGACATCGGTGACATTCAGCACCGTGCCGTCTGCAAGGGTCAGGGTGCCCCGGTCGGCAGGCTGACCGCCGCCCTCGGGGTAAAACACTGTACCGTCCAGCGCAATGCGCCCGCCGCCGGTCCTGTCGTCCGGCTCGGCGGCTAAAATATGCCCTGCCGCTTCCCGGCGGTAGGCATCGTGTTCATAGTATTTTTCGGTTGGTTGCATATTTTCCTCCAAAAGAGTGCTCGCCCTAGTATACCACGTTTTTTGCCTGTGGAAAATAGTCTGCGGTTATGTTATGATAGAAAACAAACAAGCCCCCAGCAAAAAGTTTGAGACGAGGAAGGATTTACAATGCGTGAAAGTGGTATTCTGATGCCGGTGTCCAGCCTGCCCGGCCCCTACGGGATCGGCTGCTTTGGCAAAGAGGCGGAAAAATTTGTGGATTTCCTTGCGGAGGCGGGCCAGAAGATCTGGCAGATCCTGCCCCTGAGTCCCACGGGCTACGGCGACAGCCCTTACCAGAGCTGTTCCGCCTTTGCGGGCAACCCCTATTTCATTGATCTGGATGCTCTGAAGGCCGAGGGGCTGCTGACAGCCGCCCAGCTCAAGGCGGAGCCCTGGGGCGACGATCCGCTGAACGTGGACTACGGCACCCTGTACACCAGCCGCTATAAAATTCTGCGCACCGCGTACGCCGCTTGGCGCAAGCAGTGCGCGGGCAAGCACGGCTGTGGCTATTATTACCCGGATGACTATTATGCCTTCACGCTGGAAAATGAGAACTGGCTGGAAGATTACGCCCTGTACATGGCCCTCAAGACCGCCAACGGGATGAAGAGCTGGACCGAGTGGCCCCGGGAGTACCGCAAGCGGGAGCCGCAGGCACTGGAATCCTTTAAGGCCGAGAATGAGGAAGAGATCGGCTTCTGGAAGTTCCTGCAGTACAAATTCGGCACTCAGTGGAAGAAGCTGAAAGCCTATGCCAATGAACAGGGTGTGCAGATCCTGGGCGATATCCCGATCTACGTCTCGGCGGATTCTGTGGATGCCTGGGTGGGCGGCCCGCTGTTTGAGCTGGATTCGGACGGCGGCTTTGCCCGTGTGGCCGGCTGCCCGCCGGATTACTTCTCCGCTGACGGTCAGCTCTGGGGCAACCCGCTGTACAACTGGCCCTATCACCAGCAGACCGGCTATGCCTGGTGGATCGAGCGTGTCCGCCACGCCCTGGGTATTTACGACCTGCTCCGCATCGACCACTTCCGGGGCTTCGACACCTATTGGGCCATCCCGGCAGGCAGCCCCACGGCCAAGAACGGCAAGTGGGAGATCGGCCCCCGGATGGAGCTGTTCCACGCACTGGAGAACGCACTGGGTAAGCTGCCCATCATCGCCGAGGATCTGGGCGACCTGGTGCCCAGCGTGCGGGAGCTGCTGGCCGAGAGCACCTTCCCGGGCATGAAGGTTCTGCAGTTTGCCTTTGGCAGTGAGGACAACGAATACCTGCCGCACAACCACGTCAAGAACAGCGTGGTCTACCCCGGCACCCACGACAACACCACCCTGACTGCCTGGTGGGACGAGGATGCGACTGACAAGGAAAAGGCCACGGCTGCCGCCTACCTGCACCTGACCGGCTACAAGCCCACCGCCAAGGAAGTGGCTGCCGTTAAGACCGACGATGCCCGCGTTGCCCTGCTCCGGGCCGCGCTGGGTTCCGTGGCCGACCGAACCATCATCCCCATGGCTGATTGGCTGGGGCTGGGAGAGAAAGCCCGTCTGAACAGCCCCGGCAAGTTGGGAGGCAACTGGACCTGGCGTGCCGCCGCAGGCTTCGACACCGCCGCACTGGCCAAGAACATTCTGGCCGAGTGCGCCGTGTATTGCCGCACATAACCGGTGCTGAAAACCGGAATTGCTTTAGCAGTTTGACGAAAATGTAAAAAAATACGTTAAAGTTTGTGCGTTTTGCTGGTAACATCCGGCACAAGGTGGTATAATCCCGGTAATGAGGGTCGCAGCTTCGGCGGCCTGTGATGATGTGGTGCCGGGAGGGAGAGAATCCGGTGCCCGATGATGGGGAAAAACGCATGAAAAAAGAATGGACGGAACAGGACCTGCGCGCGTTTGCGGAAAATGCACAGACCGCCTTTGAGGACGTGACCCTGACGGAAGCCGAGGAAGAGAGCATCGGCGAGTGGCAGGACGATGGCCTGCAGGTGGACTATGTACTGCGCAACGGGCAGGTGGACTGTGTACTGCGCCGCCTGATCCCGGCGGATGGCAAGCTGTGGCAGCTGCAGATGACGGCCCCGCTGGCGGGCAGTGACCTGCCGGAGGACCGGATGACCCCGCGGGAGAGGGAGCTCTGCCGGGACGACATGAACCACGATTTCCTTTCGGGCGTGTTCAACCGCCGCTATTTTGAGACGGAATTCTGCACCCGTCTGGATGAGTGGACGGATGCCCACCGCTGTGCGTCGCTGGCATTGGTGGAGCTGGACGATGCGGACAGCCTGCGGGCAAAGCAGGGTGATGCCGTGATGGATCAGCTGGTCTGCTTTGTGGCCAACCAGTGGAAAAAGCACTACGACCGTCCTGCCGAGCGGGTGGTCTGCCGTTTGAGCGACACCTTGTTCGCCATCGGCTGTGCGGACAGAAACTGCGCCGAGCTGGCTGAGGAGCTGAACGGCATCTATGCCGAGATGCCCCGGGAGTGTGTGGCCTCTGTGGGCCTGATGCGCCGGGTGCCTTTTACGCAGTCCATCGGCTGTGCCTGCACCGGCGAGGTACGGGGCAAGAACTGGGATGCGCTGTATCAGCTGTGCGAGCAGCGCCTGAAGGCGGCTCAGACTGCCGGCGGGAACCAGATCGTTGCGGAATAAACAGAATAAAATCCCCCTTTACGGCGCAAGCTAAGGCCGTAAAGGGGGATTTTTTGTATGGAAAACCAGAAAAACGATAATCTGAACCTGTTGGAAGCCGTGGTGCAGAACACCGAGATGGGCAAGAACACCCTGGAGCAGATCGTGCCCATGACCGAGGACGCGGCTTTCCGGGCCGAGCTGCTGCGGGAGAGGAACATTTACCGTGAACTGAATCAGGAGGCCCACACCGCCATCGAAGCCTGCGGCGGCACGGCTCAGGGCCAGAGCGCCATGGCAAAACTCAACACCAAAATGGGCATCAGCATGAAAACGCTCACCGATAAATCTACCCGCAACCTGGCCGAAATGCTCACCCAGGGCAGCGGGATGGGCGTGGTGGACTGCATCAAGAGCCAGAAGGATTATCCCGATGCCGCCCCCGGCTCCAAGCGCCTGATGCAGAAATTACAGGATTTTCAGGAGGAGAGCCGCATGAAATTGGAACAGTTTCTATAACCAAAAGGAGCAGGCTGCAAAGTCTGCTCCTTTTGGTTATAAATCATTACAGGCTTTCGACCATTGCCGCCACGATCTTGGTAGCGGTGGCAACATATTCGGCGATGCTGAACTTTTTGACCACCAGAACCTCGTGGCCGTCCTCGTCGGCATTGTCGCTCATGGCACGCAGGATGACGCAGGGAATGCCGTTTTTGGCAGCGATCTGGCTCACGGCGGCACCCTCCATCTCGACACAGTCGGGAGCGCACTTGGCCTGAATGGCGGCCTTGGTCTCGCTGTCGCCAACGAACAGGTCACCGGTGGCGATCTTGCCGGTCAGCGCCTTGACCCCGGCCTCGGCACAGGCCTTCTCGGCGGCGGCGATCAATTCAGAATCGCCGGTGTATTCCTTCAGATAAGGCGGGTTCTGGCAGATCATGTCCAGCTGGGCATCGTGGTAGAGCACGGTCTTGCCGATGACCACGTCACCGATGCAGATCTTGCTGGTCATGTTGCCCGCAATACCGGAGAAGATGATCTTCTCGGCACCGTATTTGGTGATGAGCACCTGGGTGGTTGCGGCGGCATTGGCCTTGCCCATGCCGGCACAGCAGACCACGACCTGCTTGCCCGCCAGCGTACCCTTGTGGTATTCCACACCGCCGTAGGGCTCCACGGTGACGTTTTCCAGCTTTGCACACAGCTGATCGACTTCATCGGGCATTGCGCCCATAATTCCGATAATCATAGAGGTGTCCTTTCTTTTGGGCAAAGCATCTCCCACACACCGCACGGGAGATACTTTATTACATCAAACGTTAAACAGGAACTCGATCACGTCGCCGTCTTTCACGACGTACTCCTTGCCCTCGGTGCGCTGCAGACCCTTTGCCTTGACGGCAGCATAGTCGAAGTTGTTGGCTTCCAGATCGTTGTAGCCGATGACGCTGGCACGGATAAAGCCGCGCTCGAAATCGCTGTGGATCTTACCGGCAGCCTGAGGGGCCTTGGTGCCCTTGCGGATGGTCCAGGCGCGGCACTCTTTCTTGCCGTCGGTCAGGAAGGAGATCAGGCCCAGCAGGTCATAGCTGGCGGTGATGAGGTTGTCCAGGCCGCTGGCCTCAATGCCCATCTCAGCCAGGAACGCCTTCTTCTCCTCGGGAGAGTAGTCGGCAATGTCCTCTTCGGTCTTGGCGCAGATGGGAATATAGCGGGCACCCTCCTCGGCGGCGCGGGCGGCCACCAGAGGAACGTACTTGTTGTTTTCGATGCCTTCCATCAGGTCATCCTCACCCACGTTGCAGGCGTAGAGCACAGGCTTGGAGCTCAACAGGCCCATCTCATGGAGCACTGCCTGCTGCTCGGCATCATCCTCGTCGAAGTCAAAGCTGCGGGCGGGCTTGCCAGCGCTCAGGTGGTCTGCAAGCTTCTGCAGCCAGGCAGCCTCGGCGGCAGCACCCTTGTTGTTGCCGCTCTTGGCAGCCTTGGCCATCCGGCCCGCACGGTTCTGCACGACCTCGAGGTCGGACAGGATCAGCTCGTAGTCGATGGCATCGATATCGGCGATGGGGTCCACGGCCTCGGCCTTGGTCACATCCTCGACAACGTGGATGATGTTGTCATCGTCGAAGCAGCGCACCACATGCACGATGGCATCGCACTCGCGGATGTGGCCCAGGAACTTGTTGCCCAAGCCGGCACCCTGGCTGGCACCTTTCACCAGACCCGCGATATCCACAAACTCTACGATGGCAGGGGTCTTTTTGTTGGTCTGCCAGATTTCGGCCAGCTTGTCCAGCCGCTTGTCGGGCACGGCCACGATGCCGCTGTTGGGCTCGATGGTGCAGAAGGGGTAGTTGGCGGCTTCGGCGTTCTTGGTGGAGGTGATGGCGTTGAACAGAGTGGACTTGCCGACGTTCGGCAGACCGACGATACCTAATTTCATTTTTATGATTTCTCCTTTTATGATGTAGATGATAAACGACTATATTGTACGGATATAAGTTGTTTTTTGCGAGAACTGAATTTGGCGTTGAGTGGGAAAATTGGATTTACTCACCCTTTACTCACCCTTTTTGTGCTTCCTGTGCCTTTGCGAACTGCGCTACGGCCTTTTTCATGGAATCGTCTGTTACATGAACATAGCGGTTCATGGTGGTCGTGATACTGGCGTGACCCAGCAGCTTTTGCAGGACTTTGGGTTGCATTCCGCTCTCAATGGCAC
Source organism: uncultured Faecalibacterium sp. (assembly GCA_937915335.1). Lineage (GTDB taxonomy): Bacteria > Bacillota > Clostridia > Oscillospirales > Ruminococcaceae > Faecalibacterium. The sequence continues at coordinate 7,684 of CALDLZ010000022.1, read as the reverse complement.
GGGTAGCGTATGTATGGCGCAGAGCGTGCATACAAAAGCGCTCGATTCCTGCATCGTCGCACAGCTTGTAGAGGTGAGTGTCGTAGGAGCTGTTCTTGGCAGGCATTCCGGTGCGCCAGTTGATGAACACCAGATCACGCATAACCAACTTTCGCTTCTGACCAGTCTTACGATCCATAAAGGTCAGGACAGTGGACAGGTCTTTCGATTCCTTGCGGTATTCTCTGGTGTCATAGATTTCCCGCAGGATGTCGTAAGCGGTGTTAGTCAGAGGAATCGTACGGTAGCTGGATTCCGTTTTCGGAGGGCCAGCGCGCCACACGCCCTGCTTGTGACGATACTCCAAAGTTTTGTTGACTGTCAGAGTATGCTTTTCCCAGTCAATAGCATCCCACGTCAGACCGATCATTTCACCAGTGCGTAAGCCTGTTTCCAGAATCAGTGCATACTGAGCGTAGTTATGGGAATGCTTGGCGGCATCCAAAAACTGTTTCTGCTCAGCTACGGTCAGAAAGTGGATATCATCAGGTGCACGAACGGGCTTTGTATAGCGAACACCGTCCATTGGGTGTTTGGCAATGAGGTCGTTTTCTCTGGCGCTTTTGAAGAACGTACCCATTGTCATATAGGTCTGCCGGATGGTTGAACCGGCGTAGTCGTCCTCCATGGCGTTCAAAATCCGCTGACAGTCGATCTGCTTGACATCGTGCAGCAGCATAGAACCGATGAATGGCTGGATGTTATGCTCGTATCGCTCCCGATAATTCCGAACAGTATTCGGAGCACGGTTGCCAACGACATCCTTGACCCATTGATTGAACCATGCGTCCACCGTCATATTGGGCGATGCCACAGTCCGACTTTCAGGGTGTAAGCGTAGATAGAGCTGTTCCTGTCGCCAATTCTTGGCTTCTGGCAGGGTCTTGAAGCAGCGTTCCTCACGCTCACCGCGATAATTTCGGCAGCGGGCATAGTACAGACCGTCTTTTCGCTGACCAAGCCCTTTTTCGAGTTGTTTTCCTTTAAGATTTTTGCCCATGTTTGCGGCTCCTTTCAAGATAAAAAAGAGCCCACACAACACATTTTATTGTATCATGTGGGCGTGGTTTATGCAAGCCCTTCAGCGGGCGTTATGGGGTATCAGATGGCGTACTGCTCGTCCAGAAACTCTTCAAACTTTTTCCGCTTGATCAGCTTCTTAGCTCCCACGAATACCACAAATTTGCAGCCGTCCTGCAAGGCAAGCTCAGAAATGCGGTTCTGACCGATACCGAAGTAGGCAGCGGATTCGGGGATGGTCAGCAGCCATTTTTCGTTGAGTGGTACGGGTGGGACTCTTTTGGCAGCGGTGTCGGCCTCCAATGAGGAATCGGGGGCACGGTGGATGTCAGCAGTGAAGTTCACCGCAGCCGGAGATGTAGGGAAATTGATGCGGGGAGTGGGATACATAATGTTTACCTCCTGAAATTTTAATAATATGGGTGTTCTGCTTCAGGACGGCGGCAGCTGCCTGAAGCGGAATGCCCTTGAACTTATAATTGATTGAAAAGCATTGTATTTGAGAGCTAACGTTGCTATACTGAATACAAAGATTATTGAGTGTCAGCAGAGCACTCTACAAAAGTCATGGTAAGAGCCTTCTTTTTAGACGGCGTGGAATAGTATGTGACTGGGACGTCTTCACCAATTCCAGTTGGACAATATTGAGCCGGCACAAAATTGCTTTGAAGTGTGCTGTTAATGTTAGAGATGTAACCGGTGAACAGTGTGCGGTAAACATAATCTGTTGCCGACGTTGATACTGGTGAACGGGTAGCTAAGTATTCGGCCTCAGACTCTTTCAGAAGCAATGCCAATACGGAGTGTGTTTCGTAATGGTGATTTTCCTCACAGGGATAATCGAACACATAGCGGAGACCGTCTTGACCATCATCAAGAGCCATGCAGCGGTTTAGGGCGTACAATTCAGCGCGGAGCTTCTGTGGAGTGAAGAAGCGATGCTTTTGCTTCGTTTCAGCGAGCCACTTGATCAACTCTTGTTCCATGGCATCAGACAGTAGATTTTTCTCTACGATAAGAACCGAAACAGGAGTGCGACGTTGACGACAGAAGTAAACAGCGTTCTGTCTGTCTAGCAAGACAGCATTTGTTGTGCCGTTATGGTGGAAAATGAGATCGATTGGATCATAAACATTCTCAACCAATTTGCACGGATAGCAGCCATCACATTCATCAGAGGGGTATTGATGGATGTCACAGGTCGTAGTACCGAACCGAACATACCGCTCACAGAGATCCTTTGTATGAGGATGCTGGGGTGTGAAGTAGTCACCTTTCAGAACACGCTCCAATATAACTTCGACAAGCGGAGCTTCTGTTACAGAACGAGCTGAACATGAAAATAGAAGTTTTTCAAGTTCAGCAAGCATCTGATCTGTCAACAGCGGTGTACCGCAGATGGATTGGACGTAGCGGTTGAAACCTCTCCATCCATAGAGTACTGCGAAAATCATGTCAATAGCTTTCGCATCAACAGCGGAGTTACTATGACGATTACGAAATGCATCGATGCCATCAAAGTAGTCCTCAGAAAAATACTTGTCAGAAGATTCACAGGCATCTCCAAATTTAGAGATGAGTCGAGGCCAATCTGATTCACTCTGAAAGAAACGTACCCGATGGGAGAGCACAGAATCTCGCGTGAGTTGTTTGTCCAAGTGGAAAACAAATGCACGAGACCGGGCAGAGCCGAATAAAACATTTTCGGTTATGCCAGGTTCTGCGGTAATAACAGTAACCGGCCAGCTTCCATCGTAGCAAAATCGAGTGGCATCTTGGATATTTGCGGAAAAGCGAGTCAGTATGGTTTGTGATGGTGTTGGAAAAATATCATCGCAGACCACATAGCCACATTCGCTGTCTTCAATAGAATTTCTAAAATTGCGATTAGTAGAGTCCATAGGAACTGTGGTGGAACCAGAAAGAATCGCTTTTGCTATAGGGGATTTGCCGAAGCTGGAAGGACTTTCCACCACAAATGCTGCAAAAACATCGTGGCGATTCTGCTGAAGGGCACCTTTTGCGATTGCCTCAACGACTGCGGAAGCAGTATATACAATAACAGGCTCTTTGAAACAATCGCGCAGTTGATAAAAATCGATTGTTTGGGCAAATTCGGCATCGCTCATTTCCGCATCTTCCGGGGTTAGAGGAGGAGTAAGGTGATGAGCTTTGGGAATCTTGCGCTTCTTTTTGTGTAATGAGGGCATTGAATAACACTCCTTTGGATTTTAAGAATGCGGTAACTGCCGCACTGTCAGCATAGCATAAAGTGGGTGAGAAGTAATTTCCTCAATGCCCCAAGTGACAAAATTACCATCTGCGTAAAAATAAGGAGAACTTCTATGGGAAAATCAGGCTGCGATCAGCGGTATATAGACGCACAGAAAGCTGGTCTTTCAGAGACGGAATTTGAATGTGTGAAAAATCGGATATGTGACAAGAATGAAGAGATGGCAAAAAGAAGGATAAGAATTCCGAGGGACGCTGTTGACTGGAAGGACATGAGTTGGTTTAACTTCAGGCGTTTTGCAGGAGATACATATCCCTTTTTTCAAGAGGGGGTGTTGAAATTCAGCAATTTGGGTCAGTATACAGAAGAAGAACGAACCCGATTTTTCATTGATTTGTGGATGAACGATATTGGAAAAGAAAAATTCAATGACATAGAAAAGCTGCCGCCACATCCAGACCTTTATGTGCAAGTGTTTAACCATCCGTATATGTTTGGTGTGAATGGCGAAGTTGAAGGATTTGGAATTTGTAAGGACATTGAATTAGCTTGGCAGGAAAAAACGGCATACGATGAGTACATGGGTGGCGGTCTCCGATTTGCACCAGATGACTGGAAAAATCTAATCGATAAGATTCAGGAGCTTGGTGAGAAAGGAGCAAATCTAAGGGCGCTGTTTCTGGAAAAACGGGCTACAGAGATTTATTTTGAAATACTATTTGACCGAACGGTTCAATCAAAGGAGAAAGCGCAACAGCAAATCGAAAGAATGCCGTTCTTTCAAGAAGAGCCTGAATGGGCCAGAGGTGCAGCATCAGTGCCTTTGAAATATGCAAGGGAATTCTGGGGAGAATATCTGCTGCTTGTGAGCAGGTACAAAGAGCACGAAAAAATCATGAGAAGTTACCTTGCAGACAAAAATGGGTTGGTAAACAGATTAAAGGAAATCGAGAGGAAATTTCCAGAAGTTAAAACAAAATTACTCAACCCTGATGCAGCGATGCTTTTTGCATGGAGTATTGACAAGAATGTAGATGAGAATTGCGCTAGTTATCTGAAGACACTTTGCAACCAAATGGTGCTTAATGTAGAGCAGCTGTATTATCCATGGACATGGATTGTTACTGCGGAGCAGATGAAGAATCCAGAGTTCAAAATCAGTATCAGACGTTCGGCAAAGCGAAACAACGAAAATCCAAAACTTCGACAAGCGCGGGGAGGAAGTACTACTAAGAGCAAACACAGAGGAGAAGTTGAAAACTACTCTGCGAGTAGTATTATGAAAGGGTTGTCCAAAAGGCAGCGGATGCTTGTAAAGGATAAGGAACAAGCAGTTGATTTTTTATGGGACGAAGAACTACTCACGGTACATACGAATGCTTTGCAGCTTGCGCTGACTGCGAAATCGAGAGAAAGTATGGAATGCGTTTTAGACCTGTATTTTTACATGATGAATGAATTCGCTAAGTTGCTGTTGGTTCCAGATGCAGAAGAGTTTTTAAGCTTGGCAGCGCAATTTCGGGTTATGATGAGTGGAAATCCGCAGCTTATCAAATGGTATGAATCATACGAATAATTCTAAAAAAGTTGGAGAAGTTGTCGCCATAAGACAACTTCCCCGGCTTGGGTGGACGTTTTTTAATTTTATTGCAAAAAGTACTTGATTTCTTCTGCCTCAAACCTTGCCTGATAAAACGGCCACGCCCACTGTGGTGCAATGTTGCTGCCCTTGTCAGCCATCTTCTGCAATCTGTATTTGCCTACCCTGCGGTCAAGAACAGCAAGGGCATTGATGAAAGGCGAATCGGATTTCAGACTGGTTTCAATATCGGAGCTGAGGTATTCACCAAGCAGCACCATGGCATCTTCCAGAAAGATTCGCCCCTGTTCCTGACGCTGGTAATTGCGGATATAGGAGCAAATGAACCCAGCAGCGGTTCGGATGCTGGTAGAGTTGACTTCAGCAAATCCGCTGGAAGAAGTTGCTTTGAGGTACTTCGTCATGATGTTGCGGATTTCGGCCTCAGATATGTGGACGCAGTAGTTTGGATTTTCCGCGAGGTAGTTGCTGGCCTTGAAAATGGGCTTTTTATCCAGCCGGATTTCAAGATGGCCAGCCCAATCATCGTCAGGGCGGTAGCAGTGGAGCTGGTAGGTGACGTGGCCCTTCAGCTTGTCGCAGAGCAGGTCTTCCAGCAGTTTTTTAGTATGCTTCCAGTTTTTAGCCATGCGATTTATCCTCCATGTTTTTCAGTAACTTATTCAGTGTGGTTCGGGAGATACCGAGTCTCTTTGCCATCTGCACTTTATTGACTTTTCGGGTGTGGTAATCGGTGTAAGCAGACTGCCATTCTTCAGGGGAGATAGCAACGGGTCTTCTGCCTTTGTAGATACCATTTCGTTTGGCGATGGCAATTCCTTCCCGTTGACGCTCCAACAGGTTCATCCGCTCAAATTCATTGATGGCAGCAATCATGGTCAGCATCAGCTTTCCGGTGGGCGTATGGGTATCAATGTTCTCCTTGTTGCTGACCAGTCGGATATTTTTTGCCTGTAAGGTCTCCACCAGCTTGAGTAGGTCGGAAGTGCTGCGGGCAAGGCGGCTGAAATCGTGGATGTAGATCGTGTCTCCCTCTCTGGCAAAATCCAGCATGGCCTGAAGCTGAGGGCGGTTCGTATCTTTGCCTGATACTTTTTCGTTGAACCATTTGTCAATCTGGTGGACACGCAAAGCTTCCACCTGTCGGGCCTCGTTCTGTTCTATGGTCGAAACCCGAACGTAAGCTATATTCATAGGCTCTCTCCTTCAAAAATGTCCATTTGGGTCTGACCCTGTGGACATTTTGTTCAATAATGCAAAAAAGAACCCTAACTGGACAGCTTTTCGGGTAGATGGGCTTGTCCAGTTAGGGTGTAATCTATTTATGCACAATAACGATTCTGAAAATCCTGTATGGTCTTGCAGGGGATATGGTCAGCGTCCAATGGAGAATAATTCCAGTCGGGTTCCTCGTCAATGTATCGCCGCCCATCATCAGGCAGCTCCAAGGGTTCCGCGAGGATAATCGTTTCCCAGTGATTGACCATGATAAACGGTGCAATTTCACAGGGGATACCACGGCACTCGTCATCATGCCGGACATCGTAGGCATACAAGCCATCCGGGACAGTATCTCTCTTGATGCGGATGCTGGTGAACAGCGCAGGCTTTCCGCAAACCGTGATTTCTTCGTAATGTTCGTTCATTGCATTAAAGGTCATAAAGCGTTCCTCCTCAAATTTCAACAATAAAGGCTCTGAATTTTTCTTTGTAGAAATCCATTGCGCTTTGCGGCAGAGAAGTCAAATTTCCTTCGCTGTCGCATCCAGATAGAAATCCCGGCCCAGCAAGAACATCGGCTCCATCCCACAGCGGACGATTGAGCGACAGACCAAGCAGCTTGCCTTCATCGTTGCAGACCAGCGTAACCTCTGAACCAGAATCGTGGAAGGTTAGGCATTCGATGTTACCACCTGCAAATTTCTGCATAGCTTCAAGCGTATTGTCTAGTTTAATTTCCTTTGGCAGCTCCATTGGAAGGAGTGCAAGGACTTTGATCTTTTCTTCTTTCATTGTGTGTCTCCAAATAAAAACAGGACAGCCACAATGGAATGTCCTGAAAAAAGTAAAGGGGAGCATCCGAAGACACTCCCCTAAGTCGTATATGGTTTAGTTGATGCCAAATTCTTTCATCAACTTGATACGGTATTCCTCGTTCTCCGAGGCCTTTTTCGCATCCTCAATTCGATTCTGGTCGAACAGTTTTTTCATCAAAAGAGCAACATTGCTTTCACCACGGTTTTCCACTTTATCAAGCACATCACACATATTGCGTGAGCCTCCGGCCTTAACTGATGCCAAATTCTTTTATCAACTGATCGCGGTACGCTTCATCTTCAGAAGCACGCTTGACATCATCAATACGGCCTTGATCAAGGAGTTTCTTAACAAGGAGGGCCATTTGATTTTTGCCTTCAATCTCGCCCTCGACTTTACCTTTCGCAATGCCACGGTTTTCCACTTTATCAAGCACATCGCACATATTGTGTAGGCCTCCTTTCTGGCCATCGGTATTGGTATTGTATGCTTCCTCAAACCGATTATCATTCGTCATAATACTCAGTAGCTGAAGCGTTTCTTGCACATGGGTCAAATCCTGCGAACTCGGAATGTAGTCGCCGTTTTCCCGTTTCTGTACGAAGTAGTCTGCAACGACCTTAAAATCGCTCTGGAAAAGCTCCACCTGCTCATGGGTGAGATAGGCAATCTGGAACAGGTTGATTTTGTAGTCGTTGACATACGGCTCAAACTCTTTGGGGATATTCAGTCGCTCTTTCAGGGAAAGCGGCCCA
>CALDLZ010000021.1 GCA_937915335.1 uncultured Faecalibacterium sp. | reverse complement strand
CACGAACTTCTGCACACGGTTGGCGAGGTCGATCTGGGTAGAAAGCGTCTTTTTGATGCTCTGGCGCGTTTTTTCAGCGTGCTCACGGCTCTGCTTGTTCACCAGCACCTGCTGGCAGATCTTCTGGGCTTCCTCGGGCTTTTCAAGGAAATACACTTCCAGGTAGTGCTTGAGGAAGTCGGTCATTGCCTGCGAAACAAATTTGTTGGTAATGGCCTTTTTGGTCTGGTTCTCGTAGCTGGTGCGGGTGGAGAAGCTGGACGAGACATACACCAGACAGTCCTGCACATCCTGAAAGCTGATGGCGCTCTCGCCTTTCTTATAAAGGTTCTTGTCCTTCAGGTATTTGTTGATCTGGTAGACAAAGGCCGTGCGGACGGCGTGTTCGGGGCTGCCGCCGTGCTCCAGCCAGGAGGAGTTGTGGTAGTATTCCAGCAGCTGTACCTTGTTGGAGAAGCAGAAAGCGGCGCTCATCTTCACCTTATAATCCGGCTGGTCGTCACGGTCACGGCCGGTGGCTTCACTGTCGCAGCTGAACACCGGGGTCAGGGTGTCCTCTCCGGCCACCTCCCGCACATAATCGGCGATGCCATTCTGGTAGCACCAGCTCTCCTTCCAGGCTTTGCCGGTGGCGGGGTCTTTCTCCTTTTCGTCGGTGAAGTTCAGGGTCAGGCCCGCGTTGACCACGGCCTGACGGCGGAGCACATCCTTATAATAGCTGCCGGGCACATCAATGTCGGTAAACACCTCATCGTCCGGCTTCCAGTGGATGATACTGCCGGTACGGCGGCCCTTGTAGGGTTCCTTCTGCAAGCCGCCCACATTCTCGCCCCTCTGGAAATCGAGGTGGTAGTGGTAACCGTCACGGTAGATGTCGGCGGTCATCCAGGCGGAAGCGTACTGGGTGGCGCACAGACCCAGACCATTCAGGCCCAGACTGAACTCGTAGTTGTCCTCACCCTCGCCGTACTTGCCGCCCGCGTACATCTCGCAGAACAGCAGTTCCCAGTTGTAGCGGCCCTCGCCGTTGTTCCAATCCACGGGCATACCGCGGCCAAAGTCCTCGACGATGACACTGCCATCCTTGCAGCGGGTCACGTTGATGGTATCGCCGTGGCCGTCGCGGGCCTCGTCGATGGAGTTGGAGACGATCTCAAAGATAGAGTGGGCGCAGCCCTCAATGCCGTCCGAGCCGAAGATGACGGCCGGGCGCTTGCGCACACGGTCGGCACCCTTCAGCGAAGTAATGCTTTCGTTGCCATATTCCTGTTTTCTTGCCATGCTGTCCTCCCGACCGGCTCACTCGTAAAATGAGCAGGTCGTCAAATCAAAACGCCTTTGCTCTTTCCCTTATAATAGGTATAAGCGATGTGTAAAGAGCAAAAGCGTCGGTGTTCTTTTCTTTTATTAAACCATAGGTTGTAATACTTGTCAATTTTTCCGGACAGATTTCTTGTTGCGCCAGCCCGGCAAAGATGTCCTAAAAAAGTCGTTCTTATTTTGCACGGTGAAACGCATAAAATGAAAAAAGTTTCAGTTTTTTTCAAAAAATTCGGATTTACCCCTTTACAAAATCAAAATTTCAGGTATAATAATCATCGTCCGGTGCGCCTCTGTAGCTCAGTCGGTAGAGCAGGGGACTGAAAATCCCCGTGTCATTGGTT
>CALDLZ010000020.1 GCA_937915335.1 uncultured Faecalibacterium sp. | reverse complement strand
TTGGCTCCCCCTTTGGGAAAGCTGGCAAAGCCGTCAGGCTTTGACTGAGAGGGCGAGCCAGCTCTCCTCACTTCGCCAGTGCCCGGAACACTGCCTGCTCGGTCAGAATGGTGGGGCAGATGGTGTCCAGTTCGTAGGCTTTGTGGTAGAGTACCTGCAAGTTGGGGTCGGAGACGCGGCAGATGACCTTTTCCCGGCGGAAGATATTCTTGGCGATCTGGGCGGCCATCAGGTTCACGGAATCGTCCTCACTGACGGCGGCCACAGCGTCGCAGTTCTCCACACCGCCCTGCTTGAGGATGTCGGGGTCGGTGGGGTCACCCACAAGGGCGGTGCCGCCAAAGGAGTAATCGTCAAAGCTGTCCAGCCGCTTGAGCTGCTCGGGGTCCTTCTCGATCAGGGAGATATCGTGTCCGATGCGTTCCAGATCCCGCACCAGTGCCGCGCCCACCTGGCCGCAGCCGATCACCAGAATATTCATCAAGTCACCTCATTGTTCAAATTCAGTTTCAGAATGGTTTAACGCTGTGTGTTATCCTGAAACCATTCCGATCGCTTTGTGTCCAGTATAGCATATTTCCCCCGGCAGATAAATACAGAAAAAGCAGACAAAGCCCCTGTATAAAATTTGAGATTTTCCGTGCGCAGGCCCTCATAATATGATATACTGAAAAGCGAATCCTGAAATCCAATGTGTGCGGGGCAGCGCGTGCGCCCTGCAAGGGAGGAGAACCCATGTTTTTTGAACTATTAAAAGCCATTCTGATGGGCATTGTGGAGGGCATTACCGAGTGGCTGCCCATCTCGTCCACCGGCCACATGATCCTGGTGGAACAGGTCGTCAAGTTCAACGCCAGCGAAGAGTTTATGTCCATGTTCCGTGTGGTCATCCAGCTGGGTGCTATCCTGGCCGTTGTGGTGCTGTTCTGGAATAAGTTGTGGCCCTTCGGTCTGCACCATGGCCGTGTCTGCTCCAAGCCGGCCGTCTGGCAGCTCTGGTTCAAGGTGGTGGCCGCCACCGTCCCGGTGCTCATCATCAGCCCGTTGGACGATTGGTTTGAAGCCCATTTCTACAATTACATCACTGTTGCCGCCATGCTGATTTTGTACGGTGTCCTCTTCATCCTCGTGGAGAACCGCCGCACCGCCCCCCATGTGACCCGGCTGGAACAGATCACCTACCGTGAAGCTTTTATCATTGGTGTGTGGCAGATGCTGGCCATCATCCCCGGCACCTCCCGCTCCGGCGCTACCATCGTGGGCGGCCTGCTGCTGGGCCTGTCCCGTGCCTGCGTGGCGGAGTTCACCTTCTTCCTTGCGATCCCCGTCATGGCGGGTGCGTCTTTGCTCAAGGTGGTCAAGTTCGCCCTCTCCGGCGCGGCCATCACCGGCACCGAGGTCGCTGTCCTCGTCGTGGGCTGTGTGGTCGCTTTTGTGGTCAGCCTTGCGGCCATCCGTTTCCTGATGGATTACGTCAAGCGCCATAACTTTAAGTTCTTTGGTCTGTACCGCATCGTGCTGGGCATTGTTGTCCTCGCCGTTGCGGCGATCACCGCCATTGCATAAGCTGGGGTTTATAAGTTGAAGCCGCCCGCCTGGGCGGCTTTTTTGTGGACACATTGAAAAAACGCACATGAATGAGTATAATAAAGCTGTAAGGGTAGAAGAATATCTGGA
>CALDLZ010000019.1 GCA_937915335.1 uncultured Faecalibacterium sp. | reverse complement strand
AATAAGCGTTTGCTCATTTATTTTATTTCCATCTGTTCAGGGATCCTTCCCTGTCATTGATTGCTTACGTCTTATTATAGCAAAGTTTTGGAATTTATACAACACCCACCTGCATTTATTGCCCCCGGTTTCTGTTCAACTTGACAGATTGCATGGCGCAAGGCGCAGGCCGCCATACAGCACCCGGCAAAGACCAGCAAGGCACAATCCACCGGCACCCGCCGCATCAGAAGGACCCGTTCCGGCAGGGTGCTGAACACATCGGTCTCCCCACCCGGCAGGAGCAGATAGAATATGGCCAATGAAAGCGGCAGGTGGAGCACCCGGGCCCGGTAAAGCGGGCGCAGGGTCAGCTCTGCCGGGCAGATGGTCCGCACCTGCAGCAATACGGATAATCCCTGCACGCTTAGCGCCGCACAGCAGAGGATACTCCCCCACCGCCCGGTACGGGAAGCCAGGTCACAGCCCGAGCAGACCTCCAGCAGGATGGCGCAGAGCGTCCCTGCACCGGCAGGCAGAAGTACCCCGGCTCCGGCGGCCAGCATCCGGAAGAACAAAATAAACCCGCAGAGCTTGCAGTAGGTCATGGCGGCATCCGCTAAAATCACATCCAGCCGGGGCGGCACAGGTGGTTCGCGTTCTATTGTGCGGGATGTGGGCAGATGTTTCTCTGTAAAACGGTTCAGCAGGGCAGCAGTCAGGTAATTTGCGCCGATCTGGGCGATGAACAGCAGTATCCCCAGCTCTGTACTATCCAGCAGGTTCTGTCCCACTGTCAGCACCACAAAGGAGGGCCCGGAGCAAACGCAGGCAGGCAATAGCGCATCCGCTTCCTCTGCCGTGAGTTGGCCGTTCCTGACCGCCTGCGCCGCCGCACTGGCCGCAGGGGCAAACCCGCCCAGAAACCCGATGCAGAGCACCCGCGCCGCACAGGGCGCACGGATGCCGATGCACCACGCCACAGGCCGGAACGGCAGGGCCAAAAAGTCGCTTTCCGGGCACTGGATCAGCAGGCGTGACACTACGAGAAATGGAAACAGCGAGAGCAGCAGCGGCCCGCCGCAGAGGGCAAGCCCCTCCCGCAGAGCGTCTGCGCAGACATCCGGCACCGCAAAGGGCAGAACGCCCGCCGCCAGCGCCAGAAAAAACAACCCCATTCTGTTCCATTTGCAAAGCCGATTCATACACATGCCCTCCGGTTCCATATATATGTGGCATGGGGCGCGGTCTTGCCGGGTGGGGAGGGAGCGGGTGTGAAACAGCAGAAAGCCGGACATCTCACCCTGCGCGGCTGGCTTGGCCGGATACTGCGCCAGCCTACCCGTGGTTTTTACGGTCAACCATCGGTTTACCTGAGCGGCGGCATCATGGAGATCGAACACTTCCGGCGGGTGCGCACCTACGAAGAAGGCAAACTCTGCCTGGAATTTGCCGGCGGACTGTTCACAGTATATGGGGACGCGCTTAAAATTGAGACGTTAGCCGCCCACCGCATCACCCTGCGGGGGCGGTTCCTGCGCACGGACTTTTCCAGCAAATAAACGGGTGGGAGGGATGCTGCATCTTATATCTTTGGGCCGGGGTGGCATTTTCTGCCCGGAACGGCGACACAGAGGGCCTGCTCTCTGAGGCCGCGCGGACAGGCCTGCATCTCACTGGCATCTCGCCTGCCCCCGGCGGCTTTACTGCCCGGTGCTCAGCGTGGCGGTATCTTTCCTTGGCAAGGTTTGCCCGCAAACGGCGGGTACATCTGCATATCCAGAAAAAGACCGGCCTGTTCTTCGCCCTGCGCCCCTATTTCCGGCGGCGGGGCCTGTGGGGGGGACTTTTGCTGTTTGTACCGCTTTTGCTCTGGTCACGGGGGCTTGTCTGGGCAGTAGACGTTTCCAGCCTGACAGCAGGACAGCAGGCACGGGCACTGGCTGTTCTTCGGGAGAATATTCAGCTGGTTCCCGGGGCCGTTGTTACACAGGAAAAGCTGACAGCCGGGGAATATGCCCTTTTGCAGAGCGGCGAGTTTTCCTGGGCCAGCCTGAACTTTCTGGACGGGCGGCTTGTGATCGAAGCCGCCGAGGCAAAGCCCGTGCCGGACATTGCTGCCGGGACGCTCTATGGCATCCGGGCCAAGACGGCGGGCACCGTCGTCAGTGCCAACCTCGTCAGCGGTACGATGCTAGTGGTTCCCAGGCAGGCAGTGGAAAAAGGCCAGGGACTCATCGGCACCGCCCGGGCTGAGCAGGATGGCACCCTGATCTTTCAGCCCGCCGCCGGGAGCGTCCGGGCACAGTTTGAGTGGGAGTTTGCGGAAGATGTACCGCTGACTGTTGCCGCAAAGCAGTTGACCGGAAATACAACGGTTCAGCGGAAGCTTTTCTTTGCCGGGCAGGAGATCTCATTACCGTCATTCCTCGCCCCTACTGAGAGTTCCGTGTCCGTCACCCGCCACATTCAGCCGGAATTTCTAGGGTTAACGCTTCCAGTATCCATCGAAGAAACCACTTTCCACGAGCAAACAGAAACCAGTGTTCATTCTTCAGAGGACGAAGCAAAAGCGCTGGCCCGCCTGCATGGCTTGCAGGCTTTGAAAAAAGACTACCCCGATGCCGAATTTGTGGCGCAGAAAGTAGATGTCACCACAGAAAGCGACACCCTGCATTACCGGGCGGTGTACACCATCATTGCCGATATCTGTGGATAACAAACAACGGCCCGGAGTTTCTCGCCCCGGGCCGTTGTTCTTTCTCAGATGCTATTGTTTATACTTCCAGTTCCTGCGTTTCGGCAGGTTCCTTTTTTATAGGTGGCCTTCTCTATCAGCTTGTTTAAGTCAAAGTGGTACTTGGTGTGGCAGAAATGGCAGACAACCTCGCAATCAGGGTCCTCGTCGCGGAGCTTTTCCAGTTCCCTGCGGCCCAGGCTCAACAGCATTTCTTCGGTACGCTCAGCACTGCAATCGCACTTGTACTGCACCTGCCGCTCGTCCAGAACATTGGGATTGAAGCCCTTCATGGCAAGGTTCATCATATCCTCGGGGGTCTTACCCTGCCGGAGCAGTTCCGTCACAGAAGGCATGGCGGCAATGTTCTGCTCCAGCTGAGTGATCTCGGCATCGGTGGCACCGGGCAACAGTTGCAGCAGGAAGCCGCCCGCGCAGGCAATGGTCAGGTCGGTATCCACCAGCACGCCCAGTGCGCAGACGGTGGGCACCTGCTCACTGTAAGCGTAGTAGCTGGTCAGGTCCTCAGCAATCTCGCCAGAAACCAGCGGCACCTGGCCCACAGTGGGCTCCTTCTGCAAACGGTTATCCCGGATGACCGTCAGCACACCGTTTTTGCCCACAGCGCCGCCCACGTCCAGATGGCCGTTTTCTTTGAGGGGCAGCTCCACCAGCGGGTTATCGATGCAGCCCTTGACATTGCCGGTACCATCAGTGCAGGCAATGACAGTGCCGGTGGGGCCGCCGCCCGCCACACGCAGGGTGATGGAGTCGTCGTCATCCTTGAGCATGGAGCCCATCAGGGACGCACCGGTGAGCAGACGGCCCAGAGCGGCACTGCAGGTGGCGCTGGTGTGATGCAGCTGCTCGGCTGTGCGGACGATCTCGGTGGAGTCCACACCGCAGAACACGACGCCGCCGTTTTCCGACAGACCGCGGATCAGATTCGACATATTACTTTTCCTCCAATTGGGTATACTGCTTGACGGCACAGAAGAAGTAGCGCTCGCTCTCTTCGGTCAAGGGGCCGAG
>CALDLZ010000018.1 GCA_937915335.1 uncultured Faecalibacterium sp. | reverse complement strand
AGGTCGGCTATCTGCTGCTGGCTCCGTGGCTGTTCGGATTCATCTTCATGTATGTCATCCCCGCTGCCATGTCCATCTACTACTCGTTTACGGATTATAACCTGCTGTCTGCTCCGAACTGGGTTGGCTTGCAGAACTACATCAACATCTTCACCACAGACAAAATGTTCCGCAAAGCCCTTGTGGTCACCTTTAGTTACGTTTTTATCATGGTTCCGCTTCGTCTGGCCTTTGCGCTGTTCGTGGCCACCCTGCTGAACAAGAAGCACATGGGCATGGCTTTCTACCGTGTGCTGTACTACATCCCGTCCATCGTCGGCGGCTCCATCGCCGTCTCCGTGGTCTGGAAGCAGGTGTTCGGCAACAAAGGCGTGCTCATGAGTCTGCTGTCCGCGCTGGGCATCGAGCAGAAATACTCCCTGCTGGGCAACCCCAAGACTGCATTGTTCGTTATCGTGCTGATGGGCGTGTGGCAGTTCGGCTCCTGTATGCTGGTATTCCTGTCTGGTCTGAAGCAGATTCCCAACTCCCTGTATGAATCCGCTTCGCTGGACGGTGCATCCAAACTGCAGCAGTTCTGGAAGATCACCATGCCGATGCTGACCCCTACCATCTTCTTCAACCTCATCCAGCAGATCATCACCGGCTTCCGCGTGTTTACCGAGAGCTACGTTATCACCGATGGCGGCCCCATGAACAGCACACTGACCTATGTGCTGTACCTGTACCGCTCGGCATTTGCAAACTTCCACATGGGCTATTCCTGCGCACTGGCATGGATCCTGGTCGCCCTCATCGGCATTATGACGGCCATCCTGTTCAAGAGCCAGAAGGCTTGGGTCCACTACGAAGGTTAAGGAGGAAGAAAAATGGTTGGTCAGAAAAGTTCCAAGGCACAGTCGGTGTTCTTCCACATCTTCTCCTGCCTGCTGGGTTTCATCATGGTCTACCCGCTTCTGTGGCTGCTCATGAGTTCCTTCAAGTCCAACGACACCATGTTCCACAACGCATGGTCGCTCATCCCGGAAAAGTGGGATGCTCTTACAAACTACCTTTCCGGTTGGCAGGGTATTGCAGGCGTTCCGTTCTGGCGGTTCACCCTGAACAGTGTCATCGTTACCGTCGTATCCGTCACCGGTACCATCTTCTGCTCCCTGCTGGCAGCATACGCTGTCTCCCGCCTGAAATTCAAGGGCGCGAACTTTTGGTTCGGCTGCATCGTTATGACCATGATGATCCCCTCGCAGGTCATGGTCGTTCCCCAGTACATCATCCTGAAAAAGCTGGGCCTGTCGGACACGCTGGTATCCATGACCCTGCCGTGGGTATTCGGATACGGCTTCTTCATCTTCCTGATCGCCCAGTATATGCGCGGCATTCCCCGTGATCTGGACGAAGCTGCCATGCTGGATGGCTGTTCCAAGCCCGGCATTCTGTTCAAGATCATGATTCCCATCGTCAAACCGGCTATCGTGACTGCGGCCATCTTCGCATTCTACTGGATCTGGCAGGACTTCTTCCAGCCGCTGATCTTTGTGTCCAGCCCGAAGAATTATACCATTCCGCTGGCTCTGAAGCTCTACACTGACCCCAACAGCTACAACAACTACGGCGGTCTGTTCGCCATGTCGGTGGTATCGCTGCTGCCGGTCATCATCGTGTTTATCATTTTCCAGAAGTACATTGTCGAGGGCATCGCCACCGACGGTATCAAGGGTTAAATCAAACTTTATCAAGGCACTGTGCGGCGCGTACAGTGCCTTTTTTCAAAAGAGGGGTACATCTATGATTCTCAACCGAAACAGTCAGATTATTTCCTGTGAGCAATCCAAACCCGTCCAATATGCCGTTTCCGCACTGAACCGGGATAAGAAAGCGGTCTTTTCCGAGACCGAAACACCCGGTGACAGCATCCGCCTTGCCAAAGACAGCGACTTGCAGCCGGAGTGTTTCTGTTTGCAGGCACACGGCAATGAGCTTCTGCTCACCGCCGCCGACCCACTTGGCTTTGTGTATGGCCTGTTTGAAATCAGCAAACACTTTTTGGGTGTGCAGCCGTTTTGGTTCTGGAATGACCAGAAGTTCGCCCAAACAGAAACCGTGACTGTGCCGCAGAATTTCACCTACGAGAGCAAACCCGCGCGGGTGCGGTATCGCGGCTGGTTCGTCAATGATGAAACGCTCATCTCTCATTGGAAAGTGGAACGCCGCAGCGAGATGCCCTTTGTGATGGTCTTTGAGACCCTGCTGCGTCTGGGCGGCAATCTGGTGATTCCCGGCACGGGTGAGAACGGCCACCGCTACCACGACCTCGCCGCCGACATGGGCCTTATCATAACCCATCACCATGCCGAGCCGCTGGGGGCAAAGATGTTCGTGCAGGCCTACCCGGAGCTGGAACCCAAGTTCAGCCTGTACCCAGAAAAATTCCGTGCCCTCTGGCAGGATGCCATCAACGCCCAGAAAGCCACACCGACCATCTGGAACATCGGCTTTCGGGGGCAGGGGGATAAACCCTTCTGGGAGGACGATTCGCAGTACGACACGCCCGAAAAGCGTGGTGCATTGATTTCCTCCCTCATCCGGGAACAGTATGATCTGGTCAAGCAGAACGACCCGAACGCCATCTGCTGCACCAACCTCTACGGCGAGACGATGGAACTTTACCAGCAGGGTTTTCTTGACCTGCCGGAAGATGTTATCAAGATCTGGGCGGACAACGGTTACGGCAAAATGGTGAGCCGCCGCCAGGGAAACAGCAACCCCCGTGTGACCGCTCTGCCGCAGGGCGACGCCGGCGCGCATGGCCTGTATTACCATGCTTCTTTCTACGATTTGCAGGCGGCCAGTCATATTACCATGCTGCCCAACAGCACCGAGTTTGTCTGTGAGGAATTGAAAAACGCTTTGGCACATGGCGTGGATGATTACTGGCTCATCAACTGTTCCAACGTCAAGCCCCACGCCTATCTGCTGGACTACATCGCCCAGCTCTGGCAGACCGGCGCGGCCGACCCGGAGGGCCATCGAATCGCCTACGCACAAGCCTATTATGGCAAGGCCAATGAACTGACCGTTGCAAAGTGCCTTGCCGGGTATGCCGACCATGCGATCGCCTACGGCGACCACCCGGATGACCACGCAGGCGACCAGTTCTATAATCATGTGCCCCGGATGCTGATCTCCCAGTTCCTTCGTGACCGCACTCAGCCCAGCGAGGACTTGCAGTGGCTGTGCGACCGCCCGGCTCTGAGCGGACAGGCGGCATGGTGCGGAGAAAAGTACCGGGAAGCAATGCAGAGCTACGAGCCGTATCTCCGTCAGTGCGAAGCCGCCGCGGCCACCATGACCGGCGCGGCACGAACGCTTTTTCAGGATACACTGTTGATGCAGGCTCAACTCTATGCGCTTTGGGCACGGGGCAGTGCAGCAGTCTGTGCAGCACTGGAAGCCGGGTTTGTGGGCGATTGGAAACACTGTTTTTATCAGGCAGGCCGGGCAAAAAATGCCTACACTGCCGCCAACAATGCCATGCGCAGCCGTGAACACGGAAAATGGATTGACTTTTATGCGAATGAGTGTCAAACTGATGTTAAGCAGTCGGCACAGGTCTGCGGCTATCTGATGAGCTTTGCCCGCACTCTCGGCGAAGGCCCTCATTACTACGAGTGGATGCGGGAGTTCGGCGACAGCGAGCAGGACCGCCGCATCATGCTGATCCTGAACACCGACAACCACCCGGACGATGACACCCTCTGGCGGCTGATGGAACAACGCTGGGGCGAGTAAGCAGAAAGAGGAAACCTTTATGTTCCAGCGTGCAAAACGAAAGTTTCTCGACCTGCCTTTGGCACAGAAATTTGTCAGTATCTTTGCGGTACTGACCCTGCTCAGCGGTGCACTGATGATCGGTGCGCTACATCTGGGCCTTTCGGTGTTTGAGGAAAAGTTCTATGAGAAATCCTTGCAGGAGCTGGACTTCTTTGTGCAGCGGGTGGATGATGACATTCAGAACATCGACACCCTGACCCGCAGCATTGCGGTGGACACCAATATTCAGCAGCAGCTGAACGCCCTTGCCGATGCAGACCCGGAAAAGGCCAGCTATTATTATCTGCTCACGGCGGTGCGGTCGCTGCTGCTGGAAAAAATCTATCAGGATCGGCAGATCAGCAGCCTGCAATACACCGACCTTTACGGCCATACGCTGACCATCGGGCAGGATATGCCAGACCCCGGTGCGTCCCGGCTGACCGCACTGGAAATGGCTCTGAACGCAACGCCCGGCGGCTTTGCGATAATGGCTTCCAACAGTGGGGATTATCCGTATATCCTCTGCGGGCGGCGCATCCTGCGCAGTCAGGATATGAGCCTGAAAAAGCTGGGGACCATTGTGGTGGCGCTGGATGTGGGCAATTTGCTGGACGGCGAGATCCACAGCCTGTCCAGCAAGCCGTCCGAGCTGTATCTCTACAACGGCGCACAGCTTGTCTACCACAGCGGCGAGGAAGCGGCGGCGACGCTGCCGCTGTCGGATAGCACGCAGGGCTATCAAATCACGACCCTTGGCGGAAAAAAATATTTTGTCTGTTGGCTGACCAGCTCCCTCACCGGACTGAGGCTGTGCAGCGTGTTTGATTACCACGAAATTTACGGCCAGATCAACACGGCCCGCAATGCGCTGATTTTTGGCGAGTGTGCGATTCTGGTGCTGTTTGCGTGGGTGCTGCTCCACATGGCGCGGCTCGTCACAAAGCCCATCCATACTCTGAGCGAGGCGGTGCAGACCGTAGACCAGCAGGAGGGTAACTTCGCCGCAGCCCGTGCCATGCTGCCTGCTGACCCGGCGGCGGATGAGATCGGCACTTTGACCCGGGAGTTTGACTCCATGCTGGGCAAGATCGACACGCTGATCCACGAAAACTACGAGAAGCAGATTTTGTTGCAGGAAACCCGTTACAAGATGCTGCAAGCGCAGATCAATCCGCACTTCCTGTACAATACGCTGGGCACGCTGAACTGGCTTGTGAAAGCGGGCAACCGGGAGGATGCCTGCAAGATGATCGTCAGTTTGGGCGATATTCTCCGTGCCGCCCTCAGCCCGCGCCAGAACTCCACCGCCGCCGCCGATGTGCAGCTGGCGAACAGCTACATTGCCATCCAGCAGCTGCGCTACAAGAGCCGTGCTCACTTCACGCTGACCTCTTCCGGGGAGCTGGAACAATGGTATCTGCCTCACTTCACCCTGCAGCCGCTTGTGGAAAATGCCATCCACTACGGCGTGGAGGACAGCGACGAGGTGTGCGAGATTCATGTGACCGCACAGGCCGACGGCGGCGCCCTCACCCTCATCGTGCACAACACCGGTGCTCCCATTGCCACGGAGCGGCTGGCCGAGATCCGCACCTTTACCGTCAAGCCGCAGGGCCACGGCATCGGCCTGAAAAACATCTACGAGCGGCTTTCCATGCTGTACGAGAATTTCGTGTTCGATTTTGACAGCGATGAAAGCGGAACCACTGTCAAAATTGTGCTACGGCAGGAGGAACTGAAAACACAAACGACTCACACAAACGAATAATGTCTGTTTTTTCCAAGAAAGAGAGCGAGAACTTCCGTTCTCTTTTTTAGGTACTGTGGTATCCTTTTTCAGAAAAATAAACGGAGGAATACCGCCATGAAAAATCAAATCACTCTGAATGTCGCCAAAATTGCTCTGTGCGCGGTGGAAGCCGTGCTGCGAAAAACTTCACCCGGTGCAGAGGCCTATCCCCAGCTAGTTGAACAATATATCAATGCCGTAAATGCTTACCGTCAGGCTGTTTCGGATACAGAAAATGTGATGAAGCCGCAAGCAGGTGCCGCAGCATAAAATAGATACTTCATCAATACAAAAAGCCGAGTATGTTTCAATTTAGACAAAATAGTAAGACTTCTATCACTTTATCACAATAAATTTTGCAAAACCATCTTGACGTCCCCTGCGAACCATGATATTCTCTGTCACAAATCCCACGGAGCTTGTCGGGGCAACGCCCCTCCATCTTGCTTC
>CALDLZ010000017.1 GCA_937915335.1 uncultured Faecalibacterium sp. | reverse complement strand
GTATTTTTCAGATAACCCAACTGACAACGGCGTGTAAAAGGCGTTGGAATTCCCTGTCCGGACAGCTTCTTTGCAATCTCGTACTCTTTCATGCCGGATTTCTTCCAGAGGAAAATCTGCATCACTATATCGCTGACTTCCTCGTCCGGAATCAAATGATTCTTCTGATCCTTTTTGTAGCCGAATGGAACCGGGGTATAGATTTCTCCCCGTGCCTCTTTGGAGCGAAAGCATGACTGGATCTTCTGGGACAAGTCTTTCGAGTACATCTCATTGATCATGCTCTTGATCGGCACCAGCATCCCGTCCCGGCTCTGGCTGTTCAGGCTGTCATAGTTATCGTTGATGGCAATAAATCTTACACCGAACAGCGGAAACACCTGCTCCAGATACTGGCCTGTTTCCACAAAATTACGCCCCAGCCGGGAGAAGTCCTTTACCACGATGCAGTTGATTTTCCGCTCCTGCAGTGCTTTCAGCAGCCGTTCAAATTCCGGGCGGTCAAAATTTGTTCCTGTGCAGCGTTTGTCTGCAAACACATCCAGCAGCATCAGGTCATCCCGATGGTTGATGTACTCTTTGATGTAAGAAATCTGTACTTCCAGCGATTCCGCATCCCGAAGTACATCATCAAAATCAGACAGCCTCGCGTAAATTGCAGTTTTCCAGACACGGTGCTGCGCGTTCTCCGCTTCTCGCTGTGCCGCACTTACTTTCTTGCTCACTCTTGCCATAGGTCAGCCTCTCCTTTCATGCAGATACTTCATGCTGCCCCATCTGCTTTTGATGCAGTTCTTCCAGAAGGTCTGCAATTTCATCCTGAAATCGGAACGTGATTTCCACCCGATTGCCCTCATACACTTCGATTTTCTCAATCAGTTCAACGACCATCGGACGGGTGATCTCTTCCAGTTTCCGATACTTACGGTACACGTCCAAAAACGGATAAGCATTCGGAGCAACCTGTAAATTCTGCTGTTCCACTTCCAGTTCTGTGATTTTGCGGTCATACTCTTCGATCCGCTTGCTGTACAGTTCGTTATAGTTCAGAAAATCCTCCCGTGTGAGGATTTCGTCTGCATAGTCCCCGTACAGTTTTTCCTTAATGCTCTGTGTATGGGCTTTTTCTGCAGTCAGTTGCCGAATCTGCCGCTCAATGCGCCGCGCACGGTATGGCTCCTGCTTGGCCTGCCGGATGCTTTCCACAAACTCCGCTTCCTCCATCACGATCTGAATCTGCATTTGAAGCGCATTTCGGACAATGTTATAGAGCTTTTCATCCCGCAGGTTATGGCTCGTGCAGCTTCCCTTGTTCTGCTTGCTGCCGGAGCACTGATAATAGATGTACCGCTTTCCCTTATAGCTGGCTGACCTGCGCACCAGCCGACTGCCGCAGTCTCCGCAGTAGAGAAAGCCTGCAAACAGGGCCACCGTTTCGGCATCGTTCGGCCTGCGGGTTTCTGTTTCCAGAATCCGCCGCACCAGTTCAAACTGTTCTGCCGGAATAATTGCTTCGTGGGTGTTGTCCACGATCGTCCAGTCCCGCATCGGCACGTTCATTTTCTTTTTCGAGCGATAATCCAGTCGCCGGGTCTTTCCCTGTACCAGTTTCCCGGTATAGACCTCGTTGTGCAGGATGCGGTCCACTGCCTTGGCAGACCACGGCGGCTCATCGCTCTTGCGGAAGTGCAGGCTCAGCTTTGCCCCGCTCTGCAGCTTTCGCGCAGCGGGGGACAACACTTTCTCCGCATTCAAACGGTCTGCGATGCCCTGATTGCTCATGCCGCTGATTTTCCAACGAAAAATGTTCTGCACCGTTTCCGCTACCAGTTCGTCTACAATCAGCTTGGTATGATTGCTGGGGTCTTTTTGGTAGCCGTAGGTCGCAAAGCTTCCCACAAAATCGCCGCGCTTGCGTTTGACCGCAAGCTGGCTCTTGATTTTGACGGAAATATCCCGGCAGTAGGCATCGTTGAGCAGGTTCCGCATCGGGACCATGATGGAATCACTGGTCTTCCACACGGATTGGCTGTCATAGTTGTCCGTCACTGCAATCAGTCGGACTCGCATGACAGGGAAAATGCGTTCCAGATAGCGTCCCACTTCAATATAGTTCCGACCAAAACGGGACAAATCTTTGACCAGAATGCAGTTGACAGTCCCTTGTTCCAGTTCCTTGAACAGGTTTTGGAATGCAGGGCGTTCAAAGTTCGAGCCGGAATAGCCATCGTCCACAAACTCATCTACGATGCACAATTCCGGGTGGTCTGCGGCATAGGCTTCCAGCAAAGTACGCTGGTTTGCAATGCTGTCGCTCTCTGTCTTATCGCCATCCTCACGGGATAAGCGTAAATACAGGGCTGTACGGTAACGGGTTGAATTTTGCTGCGTTTTCTTCTGCGAATTGATATCAGGGTATAACAAAAGCCTTCCACCTCCTTAACGAATCGGCAATACTGTTCGTCAGAGAAGCGAAAGGCTCCACATTTTTCTATGTAGAACAAGCCCGCCGAGCGATCTTTGCTCAGCTGGCGCATTCCTATTTTCTTACCCGTAAACAGCTTACCAGAATCCTCATCCTTTGTCCAGTGCTTTATCGCATTAAAGTGTGAAAATTTTCTGCGTGATTTTTCAGCAGCTTGCCAAAATATTCTCTGCCTTTTCAACTGGCAGACTGAAAGCACCTGCCAATGCATTCCGGCAGTGTGCCGCTCCCTCTCGGTGCAAAATTCAGCTTCACAATGATTCCGTTGTCCAGATAGCAATAAGGATTTCGGACCTTATCCAGCAGATTTTTCAGCCTTTCCTCCTGCGGCAGTCCATGTTCCACCGCATCCTGCGGCAGTTCCTGCAGTTCAGATTGTTCAATCGTGCGGATGTCCCGGTTCTTCATCTGGTGGATCTGGTCCAGCCAATTCATTGTGCAGTTTTCTTTCAATCGCGTACCTCCATTCAGGCCAGAAGTGTTTTCAACAAATCCAATTTTGCCTGTCCTATGTTCTTTCTCATGCTGGGGCCTGTGCAGGCAATCGGAGTACACAGTTCCAGCAGACGGTCATAGATACGGGCATGGGCGGTATCCTGTGGGTTCTTTAACTCCGTCAGGGTCAGATTCGTGGTAACGATCAGCGGTTTCCGGCTGCGGTAGCGACTGTCGATGATGTTATAAATCTGCTCCAGCGCATATTCCGTGCCGCGCTCCATGCCAAAATCATCAATGACAAGCAGCGGATAGCTGCACAGCCTGTCCACGACTTCATTTCGCGCGGCAAAGGAACTGTTCAGTTCATTCATGATCCGGGCAAAATTCGTCATGCAGACTGCCACTTCCTGCTCCATCAGGGCATTGGCAATACAGCCCGCCATGAAACTCTTGCCGGTACCAACACCGCCCCAGAGCAGTAGTCCCACATTCTTTTCCCGCATTTCCGGCCAGTGGTTCACATACCGCTGTGCCAGGTACATCTGTGGGTTCTTCCCATGATCGTTTTCAAATGTCCAGTGCTGCATCGCCCAGTCGGTAAAGCCCTGCAGCTTCAGCCGCTGCACTTTCTCGTGATGCAGCCTTGCTCGTTCTTCTTCCTCCTGCTTTTCCCTTGCTTCCTGTCTGCACTGGCATTCAGCCGGATGGCGGTCATATCCAAACAACTTTCTGCCGTTCGGGAAAAACGCCTCCTTGGGGGTATTGCAGTTGCCGCAGTACAGCAGCCCATCTTCTGCAACATAATCCTGCGGTTCTGCAGAGATTTTCATGAGCCTGTCCACCGCTGTCCGGATCGTTTCCGTCATAAACTTTCCTCCTTGTTGTAGGTATAGTCCGGGATGCCTGTTCCCGGTTTCTGTTGCTTTTTCTTCCGTGCCGACCAGTTGCGCAGGGTCGCCGCATGGTCTGCGTACTTCCTGCCTGTAGACTGCATATAGGCCGAAAGGTCTTCGATCAGTGAATCCAACTCTGCGATTTCGATTTTCAGTTCCGAATAATTTTCAAGAAAAACATTCCGATATTGCCCATATGCTTCTTTGGTTCTATTTATTTTGTTCATTCTTAGGTTGTTCTTGTTTATTTGGTTAGGTGTGCAGTTTTGCGTAATCGTATTGCTCACTTTTGAGCAATCAGGCTGCTCATTTTTGACCATCCCGATTGAGCATTTCTGCGCAGTCCGGGGAACACCGAGAAATATCTGGTTCGGCTTGGAAAAGCCATTGGACCGCCGTTCGATCAGCCGTGCGGCTTCCAGTTCCCGCAGAGCACGGGTGACACTGGAAATGCTGCTTTGCAGATCTGCCGCCAGCCCTGCCAGCGGATAGAGCACATATGCCCGGCCCTGTGCGTCCACCCAACTGTTCTTCTGGGAAAGGGTCATGCGGTCCAGCAGCAAAACATAGGTCAGCCGTGCCGTATGGGACAGGCTCATCTGCAGCAGAAATTTCGGATAAGGGAAATACGCGGGCAGTGGGGTTTGTGCTTTGATGTACTCTTTACTCAAACTTCCTCCTAGTCTTTTTCAAAAGTTCCTGCCGAATGGGAAAGTCCCCTGTGGACTTACGCATCCGGCAGGGTTCCGGGGTGCGGGGTGGAAGACCCTGCTGCTTACAGGCTCATATCGTAGCTGCGCTTTTTGCGTTTGGGTTGACGCTCTCGCTGTTCCTGTCGGGCCTGTTCCTGCCTTGCCTTTTCGCGGACATTGGCCTCCCACTCGCGTTTCCATGCAAGGTCAGATTTCATTTCACTGGTTTTTCGGAAGATGCTGTACACATTATCCGATGCAATTTCCAGACGCCTGGATTCTTCCCTCAGGGGAGCATATGTCTTTTTTCTCTCCGCAATTTCTTGCGTCAGTTCTTCTTTCCGTTTTTTCAAGGATTTCAGCGATGGCAGCTTTCCATCGTTTTCTTCCCGGAAATATTTCACGGATTCTGCATAGGCATCCAATTCCTTGGAATGCTCTGCACGGAATTTTTTCTTGAAAATTGCTTTCGTAAGTTGCTGCTGGACATCTTTTGTAGAAAGGTACTGCCCAGCATAATGAATCTGTTCATTGATTTTGTACAGTTCATCCTCTACCTGTGACAGCCGTTCATACGCAGCCTGTGCTCTGGCCTGCGCTGTCTTACACAGATCGTTCAGTTCAGTCAGGTCGTTGATGTTGTTTTCCTGTACCCATACCAGTGTTTCGGCCATTTTCTGCAAATTGCTGATTTTGACCTTTAGCGCATAGGCCAGATTTTCCTGTGCCCTGACATTCTCCTGCAGGTCCACAACAAGCCGCAATTTTGTTCTGGTCGTAAAGATCAGAATGGGTTCTTCCTTGTAACGCAGATTCTTCTCTGCGTTCTGAACAAAGAATCCTTCCAAGCATTCTCTTTTGCAGCTTTCTCCCAAAGAACGTTCCGATATAAACTTGTTCCGTTCCGGCGGCAGATAGCTGTAACGCCCACGTTGGGTTTTGACGAAAATGTCATATTCGTCCTGCAGGATGTTTTGAAAATCTTCATACGAGATTGCTCTTTCACGAGCTGCGGCAACGGCATCCCGGATAGGCTGCTTCTGCGTTTGAAACTTTGTCGGGTTTGGCGTAAATCCTTCCTTTTCGATTTCCTGTTTTTTCTCATCCAGCCGCCGCTGTGCCCAATACTCCACTTCGGTCACACCTGTTCTGGATGGCGACAGTAAATCGACCTGATGCAGAAATTCACGGCGGCACAAATCCATGAGAGATTTCTGCAGGTGCTTCAGGTAGGCATTCGTCACATGGTGCTTGTACCCTGCCTTGCAGTCAATGGGTCGCTCCATAAAGGGCTGCTGGGGCACATCCAGTTTTCTCAAACTGTTGATTACGATATGTACATGAATATTGCCGCTGCCGTTGTGACCGTCCATGTGCGTACAGACCAAAGCCTGATGCCCCGGAAAGTTTGCTTTTGCATATTCCAGTCCAAGTTCCTGCGCCCGTTTTCCCGTCAAGCAATTTTCTGTGCTGTCCCGTGGGTCAAAGCTGATGATGTAATGGTGGCTTTTGATTTCATTCTTATTTTTGTTCTTCTG
>CALDLZ010000016.1 GCA_937915335.1 uncultured Faecalibacterium sp. | reverse complement strand
TTCGATACCGGGGTGCTGGCCAAGAGCCGCACCTCGTACCAGAACATCCTTGAGACGCTGAACGGCACCATGGTGGTGGGCGACGAGCATGCCGTCTGCACCACCGGCCATATCAAGATCGGAACCGCCACCCCTGAGCTGCTGGAAAGCAGTGTGGAGAAGGGGGATATCGTCATTCTGAGCAACCGGTACGAGAGCCAGCTCTGCGCCATTGAAAAGGAAGCCTCCCTCATTATCATCTGCAACGGGGCCAAGGTGGGCCGCACCATCCAGCGCATTGCCGAGGAGACGGGTGTGGCCATTATGACCACCCCCGTGGATACCTACGCGGCGGGCAAGCTCATCAGCCAGTGCGCGCCCATCTCCTATTATATGACCCGGGATGATATCCTCAAATTCACCCTCGTCACCCCTGTGGCGGATGTCCTGCGGGTGATGGCCAAAGTCCGCCACCGCTATTTCCCCATCCTTGATGAGGACGGCAAATACTGCGGTATGGTCAGCCGCCGCAATGTCCTTGCCCTGCGCAAGCGGCGCATCATTCTGGTGGATCACAACGAGGCCACCCAGGCCGTGGAGGGCTTCGATCAGGCCGAAATTCTGGAGATCATCGATCACCACCGCATCGGCAGTCTGGAGACCAGCGGCCCGGTCTATTTCCGCAACCAGCCCGTGGGCTGCACCGCCACCATCATCACCCAGATGTACGATGAAAACGGTGTGGACATCCCGCCCCAGATCGCGGGCCTGCTGCTGGCGGCCATCCTCTCGGATACGCTGGCCTTCCGCAGCCCCACCTGCACCCCTGTGGACGAGAACGCCGCCAGGCGTCTGGCAAAGATCGCAGGCGTGGACATCGAGGAGTTTTCCACCGAGATGTTCGAGGCCGGTGAAAAACTTGACGGCAAAACCCCTGAAGAAGTCTTTTTACAGGACTTCAAGGTGTTCATGTGCGGTGATATCCGCTTTGGCGTGGCCCAGGGCAGCTACATGACCCGTAAGAACCTGCTGGCCGCCGAGGCATTGCTCAAGCCCTATCTGGAAGAGGCCCGCAACAAGCAGAACGTGGAGGATCTCTACATGCTGCTGACCGACGTGCCCAAGGAGGAGAGTGTGGTCATCTGCACCGGCCGCTATGCCGCCGAGGTGCTGAGCGATGGCTTTGATATCCAGCCCGCCGGGGATGGCAGCTGGACGCTGCCCGGCGTGGTCAGCCGCAAAAAGCAGTTCATTCCCGCCATGATGAGAGCCTATCAGGAGCTGTAACCTTTCTATAAAACACGAAGCCCCCGGAACCCTGCATGTTCCGGGGGCTGTTGTGTTTTGTAAGGGAGCGTCAGGCTGCGATTTTTAAGGGAGAGTTATCAGTCCAGATGGTGCCATCCAAAAGCTTTGTCACGGCCAGTGTGCCGTTCACGCTGACCCGCGCGGGATCCAATGCGTAGAAATCGCTTTCCCGCAGATTTTCGGGGTCGGCGGTGGAGGAGATGCCCACCACGCACACCCAGTGCCCGTAGGTGCTGCTGGTGGCGATGTGGGGGTAGTTGACTTCTTTCCAGCCGGAGCCGGAAAGGTGATATTCATAAGTCGTCACGCGGTTGGTGTGCTTGGACACGCCGCTGACGGCGGTGTTTTTTAGGTGTACGATGACGGGCCGCCCGGCCTGCAGCTCTTCGTACAGGCGGGAAAGGCAGTCGGAAAGGGAACCGTTGTAAGTGTAGTACCCGGCAGCAGACCATACCGCACCGTTCGACCACATCCCGCTGCCCGAGTAGGACTTGCCATCCAGAATGGTGCGGGCGTAGCGCAGGGCGTACCAGCTGCACCGCCCCGAGGTCTGGTTGCCGATGGAGACGATCTGCTGGCTGTCGAAGGACAGCAGGGAGATGCCGTTCACATTCTGCAGCTGTGCCGCCGCAGCCTTTGGCGCGGCCAGACAGGCCAGCCACAGCAGGACTGCCGCCACAAAAACACGCGCCGAAACGCGCGGGGAACGATGCTCCATGAGCCAAACTCCTTTTCCTTGTTCAGGAACGGCGTTCGGCGGTTCCCATTGCTTTCAGTTTAGCACCAAATCGTGGTAGAATTGTGTAAATGCCGGAAATATTTTCCGGACGCTGGAACGGGCGGGGAAAAGAACCTTTGCGAAGTTTCGTCCAGTGAAAAACAACAAAAGTTGATGGGGATTTTTGTCAGAGATATCAATTGACAAAAATAACGCTGGTCGGATAAAATGAAGCCAGAAAAAGCCCTCTTTCAAAATGGAAAGGGTGCCTGCATAAAATAAGAAAACACAACAAAACGACTGGAGGTCTCGACATGAAAATGCTGAAAAAACTGGCCGCTTTGGCTCTGGCGGCGACCATGGTGCTTGTGTTGTTCACCGCCTGCGGCGGCGATACCGCCCAGAGCCCCGAGGCTCAGGCGGAAGCGCAGGCAATGAGCGCAATCAATGCCAAGCGTGGTACAGCTGTGCAGTTGAGCAATGATGCTGAACTCAAACAGGATGCGGAAAAGTTTTTGGATACGGCGGTAGATATCAATACCGGTGCTTGGAAAATTTTCAATGCCGTGGATGTCAACCGGGACAAAAATACTGGTGTCATCACGGTCAAGGTCGTGGTCAAGAATGAGTACACCGGCAAGCTGTTGGAGAATTTCTTTGAGCTGGTAAATAGCAAGGATAAAAATGTGGACATCAGTGCGGTCGGCAGATGGACAAAAGTTGGTGTAGCCGCAAAGACTGTCAAAGGCAATACCTACGTTTCTGTGGTAGTTCAGGTTGACCCGAACGCATAAGAATACAAGAAACTTAATCCCCCGGAGAGCGGATTGATTCCTGCCCTCCGGGGCTTTTTGTATTTAGGACACTTGACTTATAATTATAATATAATTATAATATAGATATGGAAAGCATACAATTTGAATGGGATGAAAATAAAAACCGTATCAATCAGCACAAACACGGTATTTCGTTCCTGGAAGCAAAGACAGTTTTCTATGACGAGGAAGCACTGATAATTGATGACCCGGAGCACTCAGAACAGGAGGACAGATTTATTATTCTAGGCCTGAGTAGTAAGGCGAATCTGCTCGTCGTGTGTCACTGTTACCGTGCGTCGGATACTGTCATCCGCATTATCTCGGCCAGAAAGGCTACAAAAACCGAATCGAAATATTATGGAAAGTGAGGCCTGTACCATGCTTAAAGAATACGATTTCAGCAATGCAAGAAAGAACCCCTACGCAAAGGCATTGAAAAAGCAAATCACCATTAACATTGACAGCAATACGATTGATTATTTTAAGGAGCAGTCAGAAGTAGTGGGAATCCCTTACCAGACCCTCATCAACCTGTATTTGAAAGACTGCGTTGCAAATAATCGTCATCTGTCCCTGTCGTGGCAGTAAGAAGTGAATCCAGTCCGTCCGGTTTGCCCCGGGCGGGCTTTTTCGTTGCAACTTTCTTATAAAAGATGCAAAGAAGGCTGTAATGTGGTACAATAAAAGATAGATTTTATCGAAAGAAAGGAACCTTTGGATGCAGCTGTTTGAACTGGTCAGCCCGCGGCTGTTCCGCCCGCTGGCGGGGCCCAACCGGGCGTTTTATGCGGAGCTGCTGCTCCTGCTGTGGGAGGAGTGCCGCCACACGGCGGATTACTCCATCTCCCGGGCGGAAGCGGTGAGCCGGGCAGAGGATTACTTTGCGGCGCTGGCAAAGCCGTTGGCGCTGGATGCCGACGATGCGGGCGACGAAGTTGAGCAGCCCACCCGGGATCCCCACACGCTGGCGCTGGGCTTTCTGCTCCGCCTGCGCCGCACCGGCTGGCTGGAAGAGCAGCCCGGCAGCTATGAAGAGGAGCCTGCCCTTGCCTTTGTGCCCGAGGTGGCCCCGCTGCTGGAAGCGCTGGAGGAGATCCTGAACCCGCGTGTCGTGACCTATACCGGCAAGCTGTACAAGGCCTGGCAGCTGCTGCAGAACATCGGGGAGGAAAAGAGTCCCTACGAAAATGTTCTGCGGGAGGTGGCCTCTGACTTGGAAGCGCTGAACAAATCCCTGCGGGCGCTAAATGCTTCCATCGGTCATTACATCGACCGGCTCACCCGCAACCGCACCCCGCAGGAAGTGCTGGAGCTCTTTGACCAGTACGAGGAAAAGGTGGTGGCCGCCGCCTACCACCGCTTCAAGACCAGCGACAACCTGTTCAACTACCGTGCCTATCTGGAAGAGGAACTGGACGACTGTGAAGCCAACCATCTGCCCCGGCTGGCGCTGGATTACGCCCGGGTGGAACGCTGTGCCCCCGGCGAGGCCGCCTCATCCAGAAGCTGCGGGATTCGCTGGAAGAGATGAGCACCCTGATGCGCCAGATCGACCAGAGCCACATCCGTTACCGCAAGCGGGCCGTCCAGCGGGCACAGTTCCTGCTGCTGAGCGACCGCTCCTCGCAGGGCAGCGTCACCGCCCTGCTCCGCCGCTACGCCGAGGACATCAAGACCCCCGACCAACTGTTCGAGCCGGATGACGGCCCGGTGGCAAAGCGCCTGCGGCTTTACCCGGCGGCAGTGTTCGGCGAAAAATTCCTCTACCCGCCCGCCGCGCCCCGCAGTGAAACGCCGCTGGCCCCGGTGCGGCAGGTCGGCCTGGACGAGGAACAGCTGCGCAGGGAACAGCAATTGCTGCTGGATTACGCCCGGATGGCCGTCACGGAGGAAAACGTGGGCCTGCTGGCAAAACAGGCCCTTGCCGCCCGCAATGAGGTCGCGGCCTCCAAGCTGGCGGAGGAATACCCCCGCGATTTTGCCCGTATCATCGGCCTGCACACCTATTCACAGTCGCCGCGCCGGGCTTACGATATCACCCTTACCGGAACCTGGGTCGAGCGGGGCGGCTTCCGGTTTGAAGAATTTATTCTGACACCCCGCAGGGAGGACGCTGACCATGGCCGAACCGAATAAAATGCTGGAAGAAACCGCAAACTATCTGCTCAACCATTGCTTCGTGCTGGGCGGTGTGGAGGATCAGCGGGCAAAATACCTCTATGTACAGGATCATCTGCCCGAGGTGCGGGCCGTGTTCGCACCGCTGGGCTATACCGTCCTGCTCTACCCGGCCCCCTTGCAGGCCGCGGCCCTTGTCAACGAGCACGAGGGCAGTCAGGCCCGGCTGCTGAAATATGAGAGCATCCTGCTGCTGGTGCTCCGCCTGCTCTACCTGCAAAAGCGGGAAAGCCTTGCCGCCAGCGCCGATCAGGTGCTTGTCACCGTGGAAGAGGTGCAGACGGAGCTGCAGAAGATGAACCTGCCCCGGCGGCTCGACCAGCGCACGCTGGAAGAGCTGATGCGCACCCTGCGCAAGTACAATCTGGCCCGCCCGGTGGGCCGGCTGACCGGTCTGGACAGCCGCATTGAGGTATTCCCGACCGTGCTGCTGGCCCTGCCGGACGCGGATCTTGCCGATGCCGTCGCCGAGAGCGGCCGCACCCGGGACGAGCTGGCCCTCTATGAGCGGCCCGACGGAGATGCCAGCGGGGAGGAAGAAGAATGATCGAATTAAAGCGCTTGAAGCTCATCAACTGGCACAACTTTGAGAACGTGACCTTTGATTGTGCCCGTCTGACCTATATGATCGGTGTCAACGCGGTGGGCAAGACCACCATTCTGGATGCCATCCGCTACTGCCTGACCACCAACCGCAATTTCAATGCCCTGGGCAATAAAAAGAGCGGCCGCACCTTGCAGGGTTCTGTCCACGCCAAGCAGCGCGGCGAGAACGCCTACCGCCGCCCGGGCCGCACCGTGGCCTACATCGGTGCCGAGTTCTGGGATACTGTCAAGCGGACGAACTTCGTCATTGCCGTCCGGGTCGAATCCGAAGGCCCCATGCAGGAACTCCACCCCGGCGACCAGACCTGGTACATCTCCGAGGATGGCATCACGCTGGAAAAGCTGCCTTTCATCGACCCGCGCACCGGTGCCCCCAGCGCCAAGGAGGACTTCAAGCCCGCCGTGGGCCGCCTGTCCTATACCCGCAGTCCCAGTGAAGCCCGGGACCGCATCTGCCGCGCGCTGGGCATTGGCCGCGCGTCCAGTCCGCTGGGCAAAAAGTTCAACGAGGTGTTCCAGATGGGCACCAGCATGGACGAGATCCCGAACTTCCGGGAGTTTTTGTATCAATACATCCTGCCCCAGCCCGAACTTGACCTCGAAGCTTTGCAGGGCGACCGGGTGGAGCTGGAAAACCTCCACGCCGTGCTGGCCGAAGCGCAGACCCGTGCCGCCGCGCTGGAACAGATCGTGGAATATGGCCGGGAAGCCGCCGATAAGGAGACCGATGCCCTCGTGAACCGGGGCGCGGCCCTGCTGGCCCGTGCCGAAGCTGATGCCGGCGAGGATGCCGCCTGGCATGGTCACTTGGATGCAGGCCGCCGCCAGCTGGCGGAACTGAACGGTAAATATGAGGCCGCCAAGAACGCGGAAGCCGAGGCTCGCCGGGCCTATCTGGCGGCCCATGGAGCGGCCAGCGCCAGCGGCGAGGGCCGGGCACTGGATGCCCTGACCGAGGAGCTGGCCCGGAAAAAGAGCGCGCTGGATGCCGCGTCCCGGGCCCGGAACGCCCTGGAAGCGACCGCCGATACCATCACCAGTCTGCTGACTCAGCTGAACCGGAGCGGCTTTGCGGTGGAAAAGAACCTCTGGCCCCAGAGCCTGACAGCGGAGGCCTTGCCTGCCCTGACCGAAGCACTGTCCGGTCTCGAAAAGCCGCTGGAGGAGCAGTATTTTGCAGCCCGGCAGATCTCTGCTGACCTTGCCCGGGAGCAGGAAGCACTGCGGGCCGAGCTGAACGCCGTTTCCGGCGGCAAATGGATCTACCCTCACGGTGATGCCGCCACCAGGGTGCGGGATGCCGTGAATGCTGAGCTCAAGAGCCGGGGAATGGCGGCGGACGCGAAGATCTTCTGTGAGCTGCTGACCGTGGCCGATGAGAGCTGGCAGGACTGTGTGGAAGCCTGCCTGGGCGACCGCAGGTTCGATATCCTTGTACCGCCCGCCCACTATGCCGCCGCCAAGAGCGCCTTTGTGGCGCTGGGGGATAAGGTTGGGCCCATCAGCCTGCTGGATACCCCGGGTCTCCGCAAGGCCAACCGCCATGCGGAGACCGCCCCCGCCGACAGTCTGGCTGCCCAGGTCACCAGCGA
Organism: uncultured Faecalibacterium sp.; assembly: GCA_937915335.1. Classification (GTDB taxonomy): domain Bacteria; phylum Bacillota; class Clostridia; order Oscillospirales; family Ruminococcaceae; genus Faecalibacterium. The sequence goes on along the minus strand of CALDLZ010000016.1, from coordinate 6,530 downwards.
GAACCCGCTGGCTGCCCAGTACGCGGATACCATCCTGCGCCGCATCGTCTGCTGTGATACCCCCGAGACGCTGGAAAATTACCCCGACAGCGCAACCCGGGATTTGCTGCGGCACCACCCCTTCCGGTTGGAACGCCTGCGCAAGCCCCAGCGCTATATCGGTTTGGATGCCCGCAGGGAGCGTGCCGGTGCGCTGGAAGCTCAACTCACCGCCCTGGCCGACCGCTGCCGGGAAGCCGCCCAGACCGAAAAGACCCTGAAATCCGCCTACGACCAGTACCAGAATGTCCTGCGGGGCCATGCGCTGGAACAGTTGGCCGACCTCTGGGCCAGCCGGGCCGCGCTGGATGCCGCCCGTGCCGACTACGCCGCCCAGGAGCAGAAGCTGGCCGACTGTCGCGAGAATCCCATGCTGCAGGAGCTCTACCGGGAAGAAGAAGCCCGGGAAGCCGAGTGGGAGACCGCCCGCAAGGCTGTGGAACAGGTGGGCGGTGATATCCGTGTCTGCGAAAAACAGCTCTCCTCCTGCGAGGCCGAGCGGAATAAGGCGGTCGAGACCGCCAAGCAGAGCGGGAAAGAGGCAGAAGCATTCTTTGCAAGGTACCCGCTGCTGGAGCCGCTGGCCCAGGAGCGCAAAAAGGGCCTGATGACCGGGGGGCGCACGGCCCGTGCCGCCGCCCAGGCCGCCGAAAAAGCCCAGGTCAAGCTGGACGATGCCCTGCAGGTCTACCTCACCACCACACTGGAACCCGCCCAGAAAGACTACAACGAGCACTACGTCTGCGATTATCCGCTGGGTCTGGCCGGGGTGGAGCAGTATCGTGCCCAGCACGAGAGCCTTGTACGCATTGATCTGGAGCGCTACGCCGCCCGTCTGGAACAGGCCCAGCGGGACTGCAAGGACCGCTTCCGCAAGGATATCCTCTTCCGGATGAAGGATGATATCTTCAACGCCCGCCGCCAGTTCCGGGAGCTGAACAAGGTGATGGAACAGCTGACCTACGGCGAGGAGGTCTACCGCTTTGAGCTGGAGCCCAGCCGGGACCCCCAGCTGGCCGCCTTCTATCAGGTCATTGTGGACAAGGGCAACCAGCAGATGACCGATGGGGACTCGCTGGATAACCTTGCCGCCACCGCCGACCCTGTCTACGAGCGGCAGGTGGATGAGCTGATGGAAAAGATCATGGCCGACGTGGACGAGAATACCCGTGCCCGGCAGGAGGGCCGCGCCGCCTCCGGTGCCACCCTCTCGGATTATGTGGATTACCGCACCTATCTGGATTACGACATCAAGGTGACGAATACCGTCTCGGGCCAGCAGGCCTATCTTTCCCGCATCAGCCGTGATTCCTCCGGTGGTGAGAACCAGGCTCCCTTCTATGTGGCCATCTGCGCCTCGCTGCTGCAGATCTACCAGAAGAGCGAGAACAGCATCCGCCTTGTCCTGCTGGACGAGGCCTTCAGCAAGATGACCAGTGACCGTATCCGCCCCATGATGGAGCTGTTCCGCCGCCTGCAGTTACAGGTGCTGCTCATCTCCACCGTGGAAAAGAGCACGGCCATCCAGCCCTACTGCGACATCACCTATTCTATCGTGCGCCACGGCGATGCCAACGCCATTGCGCCGTTCTACCGGACCAGCGCCCTTGCCGACGCCCCGGAAAAGGAGACTGAATATGAATAACACCCTTGCAAACATCTGGCTTTTTGCAACCCACTGGACAAAGCTGGACACCTTTGACACTGAGGAAGAGCTCAACGACGAGCTGGAACTGCTCCAGCGCCAGAGCCTGCCAACCAAAGTCCGTCAGGTCACGGATAAGGAGGGCAAGGAGCAGTTCCTGCTTTATGTCAAGCAGGCCGACCGTGATTACGCCCGCTACTGTACCGGCTGGCGTCCCGGTGGGATGATGTAACAGTCTTGGAAGAAAGAGCACACATCTGTGTGCTTTTTCTTTTTGTAAAAAAGCGCTTGACAAAATCCAAGATCGGACCTATAATACCAAAAGTCTCATTTGGGACTTTGCTGCTGTGGAAGGAGGTTGGCAGATGAATGAAACGGTACAGCAACAAAATCTGGCGCTGAACCGCTTTTGGAAGCGGATGAACATGCAGTACCACGCCTATGCGGCGGCGAACGACCTGTCCGACCCAGCCATGTGGACGCTGTATTTACTGGAAGAGAGCGGGTCCGAGAAAACCATGACCCAGAACGATATCGTGGAGACCTGGATGTATCCGAAACAGACCATCAACTTTACCATCGCCGGGCTTGTGAAAAAGGGCTATGTCTACTTGGAGCAGCTGGGCGGAGCCCGCAACAGCAAGGCGGTACGCCTGACCGAAGAGGGGAAGGCCTTCTGCAAGCGGGTCATTCATCCGCTGATCGACGCGGAACAGAACGCCCTGCTCACCCTGTCGGATGCCCAGCGTGAGGAGCTGATCCGCCTGAGCGAGATGCAGTGCGCCGCACTGGAACGAGAAGTCAATGCCCTGATCGGGCAAAAATAGAAGGAGAAACCATGGCAAAAGAGAAAATCCAGCTTTCGGATCACTTCGATTATTCACGGCTGATCCGTTTTGTGCTGCCCTGTATCGGCACCATGCTGTTCACGTCTATTTACGGCATCGTGGACGGTCTGTGTGTCTCGAATTTCGTGGGCAAAACAGCCTTTGCGGCAGTCAACCTGATCATGCCCGTGCCTATGCTTGTGGGTACGGTGGGCTTTATGCTGGGTACCGGCGGCAGTGCCATTGTGGGCATCACGCTGGGCGAGGGCGACAATGAACGTGCTGACCGCTATTTCAGCCTGTTTATGTCAACGGCGCTGATCTCCGGCATCGTGCTGTCCGCACTGGGCATCCTGCTGCTCCGTCCGGTAGCTGAGATGCTGGGTGCCGAAGGTGAGATGCTGGACTACGCCCTGCGCTATGGCCGAGTGCTGATGCTCAGCCTGCCTACCTTTATTCTGCAGAACATGTTCCAGAGCTTCTTCGTCACCGCTGAAAAGCCCCACCTGGGCTTCTACTTCACGGTGGGTGCGGGCTGCACTAACATGGTGCTGGACGTGCTGCTGGTGGGCATTCTGCACTGGAGCGTGGAAGGTGCCGCCATTGCCACCATGCTCAGCCAGGTGGTGGGCGGTCTGCTGCCGGTGTTCTACTTCCTCAACAAGAAAACCACCAGCCGCATCCACCTCTGCCGCCCGAAATTTGACGACCAGGTGCTGTTGAAGGCCTGTGTCAACGGCTCTTCTGAGCTGATGACCAATGTTTCCGCCTCCCTGATCAACATCCTCTATAACTATCAGCTGCTCCGCTTTGCAGGCGAGGACGGCGTGGCTGCTTACGGTGTCATCATGTACGCGTCGTTCCTGTTCGTGGCGGTGTTCATCGGATATGCCGTCGGCAGCGCCCCCATCGTCAGCTACCACTACGGCGCCCGCAACCGTAAGGAAGTCAACAACCTCTACCGCAAGAGTCTGAAGCTCATCGGCGTGGTCGCCGTTGTGATGACGGTGGGCGCAATGTTCATCATCCCCTATGTGGCCCGTGTCTTTGTGGGCTACGACGAGGGTCTGCTGACCCTGACGACCCGTGCCTTCCGCCTGTACGGCCTGAGCTTCCTCATCATGGGCTTCAACGTCTATGCGTCCTCTTTCTTCACGGCCCTGGGCGATGGCGTGACCAGTGCCCTGATCGCTTTCCTGCGCACCCTGTTGTTCCAGGTGGTGGCCGTGCTGCTGCTGCCCGCCATTTGGGGCATCGACGGCATCTGGCTGGCGGTCACCGCCGCGGAACTGGCGGCCCTGGTGGTCAGCGTTGCCATGTTCCTTACCAAAGATAAGAAGTTCCACTACCGGAAAGCGGAATGACTGCAAATACAAAAGGCCCGCCAATGGCGGGCCCTTTTGTTATTGAAAGACAAACTCCACGAACTCACAGTTCTTGATGCCGGCGGCGGCGTACTCCTCGTTGGTCATATCATGGAAGTAGGATTGCACCACCCGGGCGATGCCGTTGTGGGCCACCAGCAGGTAGGTCTTGCCGGTGTCGGCCTTGAGCTCGTCCAACAGGTTGTAAATGCGCTGGGCCAGCTGCATCATGCTCTCGCCGCCGGAATAGCGGTCGGCAAAGTGGGTCTTGGAGACGCGGAATTCCTCGCCATCCCGGGGTGTGCCCTCATAGCGGCCAAAGCACTGCTCCCGTAAGCGAGGTTCGCACCGGGCGGGGATGCCGGTGGCATCCGCGATGGCCTTGGCGGTATCGGCGGCGCGGGAGAGGGGAGAGTACAGGATCTCGTCGATGTGCACGCCGCTCTCCCTGATCTTCTCACCCAGCTGCCGGGCCTGGGCGCGGCCCTTTTCGGTCAGAGGGCTGTCAGTCATGCCGCAGATCTTGTTCTCCACGTTCCAGACGGTCTCGCCGTGGCGGGCGAAATAAATTTTATGTGCCTTTGCCAGCTTGTGGTCATGCAGGGTGACAGTGTCGCCCTCGTTGATATCCAGCCGGGTGAGCTCGGCATCCGGGTAAGGAAGAACACGCTGCTCCCCGTTGTCGGTCTCCAGCAGCACGTCACAGAGCAGGGGCTGGCCCTCGGGCAGCTCTTCGCAGCCATAAAGCTGCTCGTCAATGCGCAAAACACGGTACAGGTTCATAGTAGATTCCTCTGGCAGATATTTTTCCTTTATTATAAAGCACCCGCATGGCCCCGTCAACGGTTGACAGCCCCCCACAGAGCCTGATAAAATAATATCAAAGTGGAAACTGCCAAAAAGGAGAGAAGAGCTTGAACATTACGGAATTGCGGTATCTGGTCGCCATTATGGAGTGCGGCTCTGTGAGCGCGGCCGCAAAGCAGCTGTATGCTGCTCAGCCCAACGTGAGCAAGGCCCTGAAGAATCTGGAAGAGGAATACCATGTCCGCATCTTTGAGCGGTCGTCCACCGGTATGATCCCCACCGAGCAGGGGCGCCACTTCATCGAGCAGGCCGAGCGGGTGCTGCGGGAGGTGAACCGGCTGGATCAGAGCGTGCAGGAAGAGCAGGAGCGCTGCGCCGAGCTGCGGGTGATGATCCCCCACGCCACTTATGCTTCCTATGCGGCGGTGGATTATCTGGAGCAGGCGGTCTCCATCGACCGGCTCCACATCCACATCCGGGAGGGCGGCTCCATGGAGGCGCTGGATTTCGTCCTGCGGCGGGGCTATCATCTGGCCCTGCTGCGGTACGCCATTGAGGATGATGAGCATTACACCCATTACTGTGCCCGGCGGGGGCTGAAAATGGAGCCCGTCATGGATTTTGAATACTGCTTGCTCACCAACCGGGACGGCCCGCTGGCAAAAAAGGAGATCCACGACCTGTCCGAGCTGGACAAGTGTCTTGAAATTTTGCACGATGACTTCCAGCTGCCTGGTGAGGACGGCGGCGACGGTGTGCGCTGGCATGTCAACCCGGAGCGCCGCATCCATGTCTATGAGCGGTGCAGCCAATTCTCGATCCTGCAGCGGATCCCCACGGCCTACATGTGGGCATCCCCCATGCCCCGCAAGGCGTTGGAGCAGTACCATCTGGTGCTGAAAAAGTGCCCGGCCCAGCGCCAGCGGATGCGGGACGTGCTGGTTTACCCGGATAAAGGCCGTCTGCGTCCCGAGGAGCAAACCTTTGTGGATCTGCTCCACAAGCAGGCGGAAATGACCGTGAAAGTGTAATAGGGCGGGCCGGCGGGCATGAAGCCCGGCGGCCTGTTTTGTTGTCTGCTGTCAGAAATCAACGAAAAACGGTCAATCTGGGCAGGGTGCACAAAAGTGAGCTGAAAAGTTCGGCATTCTGCACTTTGAAACGCTAAAGTGGCGGCGAAAACGATTGCAAGAGAAAAAAGAAACGAAAACACGAAGAAAGAATGAAACCGGAACCACCGGGAACAGCTGACCTATATATTTTTTGATATACAGGATATTCTGGAAGGATATTACCAGCTTTATGAAGATTGTGTTAACATAAAGCCAAGGAATGGCCGTGCAGGGGCGGAATGGGGCCCTGGCACGGACTATAAAAGGAGGTTTCTGGTATGATTAGTTTCTTACTCTGTCTGGCGATCCTGATCATCGGCTACTTTGTGTATGGCAAGATCGTTGACAACACGTTCGGACCGGACGACCGTGAAACTCCTGCTGTCCGCATCAACGATGGTGTTGACTACGTCGTGATGCCGCAGTGGAAGCTGTTCCTCGTCCAGCTGCTGAACATTGCAGGTCTGGGTCCCATCTTTGGTGCACTGCAGGGTGCATTGTGGGGCCCCGTGGTGTTCCTGTGGATCACCTTTGGTACGATCTTTGCCGGCGGCGTACATGATTACTTCTCCGGTATGATGAGCGAGCGCAATGATGGCGCTTCCATCGCAGAGGTCACTGGTAAGTACCTTGGCCCCGTGATGCAGAACATCATGCGTGTGTTCTCTGTTGTGCTGCTGATTATGGTCGGTACCGTGTTCGCAGTCGGCCCCGCTGGCCTGATCGTGACCCTGTG
>CALDLZ010000015.1 GCA_937915335.1 uncultured Faecalibacterium sp. | reverse complement strand
CGGCTGTGCTCAAGGATATTGGTACGCTGGCCGGGGCCGGGGGCATCCTGCTTTACCTGGACGAGATCCAGTACCTGAACAAAAAGCAGCAGCAGAGCCTGCTGGAGTGCATTGAGGACGGCACCGTGACCTTGATCGCCTCCACTACCGAGAACCCCTATTTTTACATCTATAATGCACTGCTTTCCCGGTGCACGGTGTTTGAGTTTAAATCCCTGACGGCGGCGGATGTGGAGCGGGGTCTGCGGAACGCCCTGAAAAAGCTTGCGGAGAGCGAGAACATGCCCATCCGGATGGATGACGATGCCTGCGCCTACCTTGCCGAAAGTGCAGGGGGTGACCTACGCAAGGCACTGGGTTGCCTTGACTTTGCGGTGACGGCGGCGGCCTCCAAGCCGGAGGGTAAGCATATCACGTTAGAGATGATCCAGCAGGTCACCCGCCGCACCGCCATGCGGTACGACCGGGACGGTGATGACCACTATGATATCGTGTCGGCCTATCAGAAGTCCATGCGCGGCTCCGACCCGGACGCGGCGCTTCACTATCTGGCCCGGCTGCTGGAGGCGGGCGACTTGCCCTCGGCCTGCCGCCGGCTCATGGTCTGCGCCTGCGAGGACGTGGGCCTTGCCTACCCGCAGATCATCCCCATCGTCAAGGCGGCGGTGGATATCGCCAACGCGGTGGGCCTGCCCGAGGCGCGGCTGCCGCTGGCGGACGCGGTGGTGCTGGTGGCGACCAGCCCCAAGTCCAACAGTGCCCACAATGCCATCAACACCGCCATTGCGGATGTGCAGGCCGGACGCACCGGGCCCATCCCGCGCCAGCTGCAGAACAAGCACTACGATGGCGAGGATGCACTGGTGAAGGGTCAGAATTACAAGTATGCCCATGATTACCCGAACCACTGGGTAGAGCAGCAGTACCTGCCGGACGTGCTCAAGAATACGAAATATTATACCTTTGGGGAAAACAAGAACGAACAGGCCTCCCGTGCCTACTGGGCCCGGATCAAGGGCGAGGACAAGGTTTGACTGGGAAGAGAGAAGGAGAGAGAACCATGCGTTATTCCAAACAGAGAGAGCTCGTGCTGCACACGGTGGAGCAGCTCTGCGACCACCCCACTGCCGAGGAGATTTTTGACAAAGCCGCCCCCGAGTGCCCGGGCCTTTCCCTGGGCACCGTCTACCGCAACCTGAACAGCCTGGTGGATGCGGGCATGGTGCGCCGGGTGTCCATCCCGGGCAAGGCAGACCGCTTTGACCACACCCTGTGCTGGCACAGCCATCTCTACTGCACGGCCTGCGGCAATGTCGTGGATGCGGATGTGGACGAAAAGCAGGTGATGCGTCTGGTGCGCCGCCAGAAGGATGTGGTGGTGCAGGACTGCGCCGTGGTGCTGTTCGGCCTGTGCGAAGAGTGTGCCAAAAAGCATGCAGAAGCATAAATCGACCGGAATGGCCCGGAAATTTGCGGTTTTCCACTTGCCCTGAAAGCCGAAAGAGGGTATACTAAAAAAAGCTTTTGAAAAATAAGGATGGTTTTTATTGGAATACATTAACTTTGAACACAACAAGACGGCGGCAGAGCTGGTGCGTGCGGCCTACGACACCCCGCCGCTGGCCTTTGTGCACAGCTACGGATGCCAGCAGAACGTCAATGACGGTGAGCGCATCAAGGGCGTGCTGGTGGATATCGGTTACGGCCTGTGCGATAAGCCCGAGGATGCTGACCTGATCCTCTTCAACACTTGCGCCGTGCGTGAGCATGCCGAGCAGCGTGTTTTCGGCAACGTGGGTGCCCTGAAGGGCCTGAAGGAGAAAAAGCACGGCCTGATGATCGGCCTGTGCGGCTGCATGGCCAACCAGAAGCATGTGGTGGAAAAGCTGCGCAAAAGCTACCCCTACGTCGATTTGGTCTTTGGCGTGGACGGCATCGATACCCTGCCCCAGCTCATCGCCCAGAAGCTGCAGAAGCACAAGCGCGTGCTGATGGAGCCCGCCCAGCGCCCGGTCATCGTGGAAAACATCCCCATCCGGCGCGAGAGCGAGTTCCGCGCCTGGCTGCCCATCATGTATGGCTGCGATAACTTCTGCACCTACTGTATCGTGCCCTATGTCCGGGGCCGTGAGAAGAGCCGCAAGCTCGGTGATATCCTCGCTGAGTTCCGGGGGCTGGTGGAGGCCGGGTACAAGGAGATCACCCTGCTGGGCCAGAACGTCAACAGCTACGGCAAGGGCCTGGAAGAACAGGTGGATTTCTCCGACCTGCTCAACCTGCTCTGCACCGTGCCGGGGGACTACCAGATCCGCTTTATGACCAGTCACCCGAAGGATGCCAGCCATAAGCTCATCGATACCATTGCGGCCCAGCCCCACCTGTGCAAGCACCTGCATCTGCCGGTGCAGTGCGGCTCGGACGAGCTGCTGAAAAAGATGAACCGCCATTACACCGTCGAGCAGTACATGGAACTGATCGAGTACGCCCGCAAAAAGGTGCCCGGCATCACCTTCTCCAGTGATATCATCATCGGCTTCCCCGGTGAGACGGAAGAAGATTTCCAGGGCACGCTGGACTTGGTGAAAAAGGTCGGCTATATGCAGCTGTTCACCTTCATCTACTCTAAACGCACCGGCACCAAGGCCGCCGAGATGCCCGACCCCACCCCCCGCAAGGAAAAGACCGACCGCATGAGCCGTCTGCTGAGCGTGCAGGACGAGATCGCTATGGAGCTGGTCAGGCAGCAGGTGGGCCAGACCGTCCGGGTGCTGGTGGAAGGCTATGGCCGGAACGAGGAAACCCTCTCGGGCCGTCTCGATAACAACCTGACTGTGGAATTCACGGCAGATCCCAGCCTGCTAGGCAGCTATGCGCAGGTGCACCTGACCGGTGCCCGTGCCACTGTCCTGCTGGGCGAATTGGAAAAGTGATTCCGGGGCGTAAAGGCCCCCAATAATAAAAACAAACACATCAAAGGAGATTTTTGATTATGGATTGCATTGATCTGTTCAAGCGCGCCGCCATGGCACTGCAGACTGACCCCCGTTACCTGGCACTGGATCAGGCCCGCAAGGCAAACGATAAGGACGAGGAGCTGCAGAACCTCATCGGCGAGTTCAACCTGGCCCGCATGGATCTGAACAACGAGATCGGCAAGAGCGAGCGCAGTGACGAGCGCATCGCCGAGCTGAACACCAAGGTCAACGACCTGTATGGTAAGATCATGGCTGACGAGGGCATGACCGCCTACAACGAGGCAAAGCGTGACTGCGAGAATCTGGTCAACTATATTGATGCCATCATCAACACTGCCATGAACGGCGGCGACCCCATGACCGTGCAGGAACCCAGCGCGTCCTGCACCGGCAGCTGCTCCACCTGCGGCGGCTGCCACTAAAAGGAAAAACGAGAACGCGGCTGCAAATCGCAGGCCGCGTTTTCCTTCCATTCGCAGTTACATACTGCAAACCAACGTGAAAAACGACAGCGGCTCGGCCCGCAGGAAAGGTGAACGACTATGGCAGAATTGTCGCCCATGATGCAGCAATATATGGAGATGAAGAAGCAGTATAAGGATGAGATCCTGTTTTACCGCATCGGCGACTTTTACGAGATGTTCTTTGACGATGCGCTGACGGCCTCCCGGGAGCTGGATCTGACCCTGACGGGCAAGCAGTGCGGCCTGGAAGAGCGTGCCCCTATGTGCGGCGTGCCTTTCCACAGCTATGAGGGCTATGTGGCCCGTCTGATCGCCAAGGGCTACAAGGTGGCCATCTGCGAGCAGATGGAGGACCCGGCCAAGGCAAAGGGCCTTGTCAAGCGTGATATCATCCGTGTGGTCACGCCGGGCACCGTGATTGAGAGCAGTATGCTGCAGGACGATAAAAACAACTACATCGCAAGTATTTTCCTAAAGGGGAATGCCGCAGGCGTCTGCTTTGCCGATGTCTCCACCGGTACGGCCCATATCACCGAGCTGAAACGGGAAAAAATCGTTCCTGCTATCATTGCCGAGCTCTGCCGCTACCATCCCAGCGAGGTGCTGATGAACCCCGGGATGCTGGACTGTCGTGAGCTGACCAATTACATCAAAAAGAATATGACCTGCTCTGTGGAGCTGGTGGAAGAGGAGCACTACGCCCCGGGTCTTGTCTCTATCGCACTGGAAAATCAGTTCGGCCGTGACTGGGCTGAGAAAACCACCATTGATCCCAAAGGGCTGGTGCGCTTTGCCATGGCCGCCCTGCTGGAATACCTGCACACCACCCAGATCAAGGGTGTGGAGCGTCTGAAAACCGTCATCAGCTACAATGAAGCCCAGTACATGCAGCTTTCGCCGGTGACTCGGGCCAACCTCGAGCTCACCGAGACCCTGCGGGGCCGTGAGAAGCGGGGCACCCTGCTCTGGGTACTGGACAAGACCAGCACTGCTATGGGCAAGCGGATGCTCCGCACCTGGATCGAGCAGCCGCTGCTTTCCAGCGATGCTATCAACCGCCGTCTGAATGCGGTGGAAAGTCTGGTCAACCAGACCGTCCAGCGCGGCGACCTGATCGAAGAACTGCATTATATCGCCGATCTGGAGCGCATGATGACCCGCACGGTCTACGGCTCGGCAACCCCCAAGGAAATCTACGCCATGGCCCAGACCTGTGAGCGTCTGCCCAGCCTGCGCCAGCAGGCCGAGAGCTGCGGCTGTGAGGAGCTGACCGAGCTGGTCTCCCAGATCGACCCGCTGAATGACATCAAGGATAAGATCTTTGCCGCCGTGGACCCGGATGCCCCCTCCACCCTGAAGGATGGCGGCGTCATCGCCAAGGGCTATCACCCCGAGGTGGACGAGCTGCGCTCCATCCGTGACAACACCAAGGGCGTGCTGGCCCAGCTCGAGACCCGCCTGCGGCAGGAGACCGGCATCCCCAAGCTGAAAATCGGCTATAACCATGTGTTCGGCTACTTCATTGAGGTCAGCAACTCCTATAAGAGCCAGGTGCCGGAGAGCTACATCCGCAAGCAGACCCTGACCACCGGCGAGCGCTACATCACCCAGGAGCTGAAGGAGCTGGAAAACAAGATTTTGGGTGCTCACGAGCGCCTGATCTCGCTGGAGCACCGGCTGTTCAGTGAGCTGCTGGAAAGCATCGGTGCCCAGCTGGACCGCATCCAGCGCACGGCAAACGCTGTGGCAGAGCTGGACGTGCTGGCCGCTCTGGCCCAGGTGGCGGCGGAAAACAACTACTGCCGCCCTGTGGTGGACGAGAGCGACGAGCTGACCATCGTGGAGGGCCGCCACCCCGTGGTGGAGCAGATGCTCAAGGGCAGCCTGTTCGTGCCCAACGATACCAGCCTGAATTGCACCACTGACCGCTGTCTCATCATCACCGGCCCCAATATGGCCGGTAAATCGACCTATATGCGTCAGAATGCGCTGATCGCACTGATGGCGCAGATCGGCTCCTTCGTCCCGGCCAAGGAATGCCATGTGGGCGTGGTGGATGCCATCTTCACCCGCATTGGCGCTTCCGATGACCTGTCAGCGGGCCAGTCCACCTTCATGGTGGAGATGACCGAGGTGGCTGAAATCCTGAAAAACGCCACCCGCAAGAGCCTGGTGGTGCTGGACGAGATCGGACGCGGCACCTCCACCTTTGATGGCATGAGCATTGCCCGCGCCGTGGTGGAGCATATTACCGACCCGGCCAAGGGGCTGGGCTGCAAGACGCTGTTCGCCACCCACTACCACGAGCTGACAGACCTCGAGGGCTCTGTGGAAGGCGTAAAAAACTACAACATTGCGGTGAAAAAGCGGGGCGAGGATATCACCTTCCTCCGCCGCATCATCCGCGGCCCCGCCGATGACAGCTATGGCATCGAGGTGGCCAAGCTGGCCGGTCTGCCCGGCACCGTGACCCGCCGTGCCCACGAGGTGCTGCGGACGCTGGAAGCCACTGCCCCCAAGAACAAGGTGGAGCAGATGGATTTCGACGCACTGCAGGAGTATTCCTCTCCCGCCGTGCCCAGCGAGGTGCTGGAAAAGCTGGACGCGCTGGATGTGGAGACATTGACTCCCATCGAAGCGCTGAATTTCCTGTATGAACTGAAAAAGACCTTGAAGGGCAGCCTGAACGGCTGATTTCCCGAGAAATAATTGACAACAGGGGAGGGAATGAATATGGCAGTCATCCATGTTCTGGACAAGCACACGGCAGAGCTGATCGCAGCCGGTGAGGTGGTGGAGCGGCCCGCTTCGGTGGTGAAGGAGCTGCTGGAAAACGCCATCGATGCCGGGGCAAGCCAGATCACCGTGACCATTGAATCGGGCGGTGTGAAGCTGATCGAGATCAGCGACAACGGCTCGGGCATTGAGGCGGAATATATCCCCACGGCGTTCATTCGCCACGCCACCAGTAAGATCCAGACCGAAGATGACCTGAATCACATCCATACCCTGGGCTTCCGCGGTGAAGCACTGGCTTCCATTGCCAGTGTGGCGCGGGTGGAGGCGCTGACCCGCACCGAGAACGACCAGTGCGCTTCCGTCTACCACATCGAGGGCGGCGAGGACTTCCCGCTGGAGCCCGGTGCCCGGGGCGTGGGCACCACCATCCGGGTGCAGGATCTGTTCTATAACACTCCCGCCCGGATGAAGTTCCTGAAAAAGGATTCCAGCGAGGGCACCTTTGTGGCGGACATCGTGGCCCATGTGGCCCTGAGCCACCCCGAGGTCAGCTTCAAGTTTGTCCGTGAGGGCAAGCTCCAATATGTAACCCCGGGTGACGGCAAGCTGCGCAGTGCAGCCTACGCCGTGCTGGGCCGGGAATTCAGCCGTGACCTCATTGAGCTGGACAATCAGGAGGGCGTTTACCGGGTGTGGGGCCTGATCACCCAGCCCAAGAGCTGCCGTGCCAGCCGGAGTATGCAGTACTTCTACATCAATGGCCGCTATGTCCGCAACCGCACCATGATGGCGGCCATGGAAACGGCCTTCAAGGGCACCACGATGCAGGGCAAGTTCCCTGGAGGAATCTTGCTTCTGGAAATGCCTGCGGACCTTGTGGATGTTAACGTTCACCCGGCTAAAACCGAGGTGCGCTTTGCCCGGGAAAACGATATCTTCGACCTTGTCTACCATGCTGTCAAGCTGGCGCTGGCCCAGCCTGGCACGGGAGAACGGCTCTTCACCTTTGAAGAGGACAAAAAAGATAAAGAATCCAATGCGGAGAAACAAAACGAAACTACAACAGAAAATGCCGTAAAGAATAATAACTTTACAGGTCTTTCCGCCATTATTCCGGGGCAGGCAGAGCCCGGAGTGCTCCATGAGCATCCGGTACAGCCCCAGCGGAGCTTCCAGAGCTTCACCCCGGCTCCGGCAGCGGCACAGCCTGCCTGCCCGGCCCCGGCGAGCCATCCGGATATCCTGCCCACACCGGGTGCTTCTGAGGAAAAGCCGCTGGAGCACAGCTGGACAACGGTTGCATCCAACACGCCCATCCGGCAGGATGCCAGTCTGCACAGCCCCGTCGTGGAAGAGAGCACGGAAGAGCCGGAAGCACCAGCCTTTGCATCGGCTCTCGGTGAAGGAGCGCTGGACATTGAGCCAGACGGTGCGGACCTGCCTGAACAACA
>CALDLZ010000014.1 GCA_937915335.1 uncultured Faecalibacterium sp. | reverse complement strand
GCCTATCAGGCGCTGGAGAAGCCGGGCCAGAAGTGGCATATCCATGGCTACTTCACCCTGATCGGCTGCTACCTGCTGATGATGTTCTACACCACCGTTGCAGGTTGGATGCTGCACTATTTCTATATGACTGCCACCGGAAAGCTCTCGGGCCTGAACTCCGACGAAGTGGCGGGCAAGTTTACTGAGATGCTGGCAAGCCCTGGCGTGATGACCTTCTGGATGGTGTTCGTGGTCGTGCTGGGCATTCTGGTCTGCGCCAAGGGTTTGCAGAACGGTTTGGAGCGTGTGACCAAGGGGATGATGATCGCCCTGCTCATCATCATGGTGATCCTGGCCGTGAACAGCCTGTTCATGGACGGCGCAAAGGAGGGTCTGGCCTTCTTCTTGGTGCCTGACTTTGGCCGCATGAAAGAAGTGGGCATCGTCAATACCTTGGTGAGTGCCATGAATCAGGCGTTCTTTACCCTGAGCCTGGGCATCGGCGCTATGGCCATCTTCGGCAGTTATATCGGTAAGGAGCACTCCCTGCTGGGCGAGAGCGTCCGCGTGGTGGTGCTGGATACTTTCGTTGCCATTACGGCCGGTCTCATCATCTTCCCGGCCTGTTTCACCTTTGGCGTGGATCAGACCGCCGGCCCCAGTCTGATCTTTATCACCCTGCCCAACATTTTTGCCAATATGGCTATGGGCCGTCTGTGGGGCAGCCTGTTCTTTCTGTTCATGGCTTTTGCGGCACTGTCCACCGTGCTGGCCGTGTTCGAGAACATCATCTGCTGCGGTATGGAGCTGACCGGCTGCAGCCGCAAGAAGTCCAGCCTGGTCAACCTGTTCCTCATCATCGCTCTGTCCATGCCCTGTGTGCTGGGCTATAACCTCTGGGCCTGGGATGGCTTTGCCGTGTTTGGCGGCGCTGTGCTGGACTTTGAGGATTTCCTCGTCAGCAACCTGTTCCTGCCGCTGGGCAGTCTGGTCTACCTGCTGTTCTGCACCTCCCGCTATGGCTGGGGCTGGAACAACTACAAGAAGGAAGTCAACACCGGCGAGGGTCTGAAGATCCACGACTGGATGCGCGGCTACCTGACCTATGGCCTGCCCGTGATCGTTTTGTTTATCTTTGCCTTTGGCATTTACGATAAGTTCTTTGCCTAAGGAAAGAAACCCTCTCAGTCTTGCGTTCGCACGGACAGAGAGGGTGTTTTAGTTGGAGGACGCAATGCACTTTTTGATCTGCGATGACGACGCGGTATTTGCCGCCCGGGTGGAAACACTCGTTCGGAACTACTTTGACTTGCGGGGATTACAGGTGGAATGCACCGTCTGCCACAATGGGGAGGAGACGCTGTCCCGGCGGGATCTGGATCTGTATCAGGTGGCCCTGCTGGATGTGGATTTGGACACAATGAACGGGATCTCGCTGGGGCGGCAGCTGCGCCAGTGCAGTCCCGAGATTTGTCTGGTCTATGTGTCGGCCTATCTGGAATTTGCCCCGGAGGGCTACACTGTGAACGCCTTCCGCTACATCCTCAAACGGGATCTGGACCGTCAGCTGCCCAGCTGCCTGGATGCCATCCTGAACGAGCAGGATACCCGGGGGCCAAAGACCCTGACGATCCGGCAGAACCGCACCGAGACTGAGCTGCCCTATGACAGCATCTATTATCTTGAGAGTGATCTGCGGAAGATCAACGTCTATGGTGATGTGGCACACCAGCCCTTCTGCTCCTATTACGGTAAGCTGAACGACCTGCCCCGGAGCCTGTTTGAAAATGGCTTTTTGCGGGTGGGACGGAGCGCGGTGGTCAACATGAAGTACATCCACCAGATCAGCAACTACATGGTCACCCTGCGCAATGGGGTCAAGCTGAGTGTCAGCCGGAACGGCTACGCTGAGATCCGCGGCACCTATCTGGAATGGAAGGGGCAGTTTGGCGATGACTAAAGACCTGGCCTGGTATCTGGTGGGCCATCTGGTCTGTATCAGCCAGTGGGCCGCCTTTATTCTGGTGGACTACGCCTGTCTGGGCAGGGGAGAGCGGATCAAGGCTCCCTGCCTGTGGGCTTCTCTGATGGCAGGAGCGTTTCTGGCGGCATCCATCCGGTTCAATTTCGGCTTTTTCAATATCACGTCCATCCTCTCCAATGTGGTCTATCTGTTAGCGGCGGTGTTCCTGTTCGGCGGAAACTGGTCCCAGAAAATGACCGCCTGCCTCATCAACGGCACCATGTGCCTGCTGGCGGAAAATACGGTCAGCTATACCTTTGGCTGGTTTGCCAGGGTGCCAACCAGTGAGGTCTGGCACTACCGCAGTGCATTGGTGGCTATGGTGCTTTGCAATCTGGCAACGGGGATGCTGGTGGCTTGTTTTGTTCACCGCTGGCGGCGGGAACGTGCCCTGGAGCCCTTGCAGGCCTTGGTGATGTCCTTCTTCCCGGGCATCGTCGTGGTGCTGAACATCGTGCTGATGCTCTCTGGCAGCCACCAGGAGCCCAGCCTGATGAACATGCTCCTGACGGTGGGACTGACCATTGCAGTGCTCGTCCACCTGTCCATCGTGCAGATGTTCAATGACCAGATGGTGCGCCAGCAGGAACTGATGGTGGAGGCAGTCCGTCAGAAGGAGAGTGCGGAGGCACTTCTGGACTCGTACAAGACCCAGCGGCGTCTGACCCATGAATTCACCAACCATACCGACGCACTGGCTCTGCTGCTTCAACAGGGAGACTACGAGGGGGCCAAAGCGTACCTTTCCAGTATTACCAGGAACATTGCGGCCAGCACTATGGTTATGAATACCCACAACCCGCTGCTGGATGCCCTGCTCAGCAAAAAATACGAGGATGCTTCCAGCTGCGGGGTCATGCTCTACTTTGACCTGCCTGACCTGCGGGAATTTCCCATGGAGCAGACCGACCTTGTGATGGTATTCTCCAACCTGCTCAACAATGCCATTGAAGCCGCCTCTCAGGCCGACCCGCCGGAGGTCTATGTGCGGATGCGGAAGAGCGAGGACGAGGTGGTGCTTTCCGTCCGCAACCGGGTGGTGAAGAATCTGAACCTGACAGATGGTCAGCTGCCCCGCACATCCCAGAAGGGGGCGGGCCACGGCTTCGGGCTGTGGAACGTGAAGGAGGTTCTGGAAAAGTACGGCGGCGAGTATACCATCAGCTGCCGGGACTGTTGGTTCCGCTTCACCTGCACTGTGCCCGTCCGACAAGTTATGACATGAAACCCTGCAGAATATGACATTTGGGATGAAAGTTTCGTCCGCTTCTGCTACAATAAAACCAAGTTAAAGGCGGGAGCGCCTCCCAACTGTATGGTTTGCGGCCAACC
>CALDLZ010000013.1 GCA_937915335.1 uncultured Faecalibacterium sp. | reverse complement strand
AGCCTGCTGGAGACCTGCACTGTCAAGCCCATGGTCAACCAGATCCTGCTCCACATCAGCAATACCCCGCTGGAACTGGTGGAGTTCTGCCAGAAGAACGGCATCGTTGTGGAGGCCTACTCCCCCATCGCCCACGGTGAGATCCTGCACCAGCCCGAAATTGCCGCTATGGCCGCAAAGTACGGTGTCTCGGTGCCTCAGCTCTGCATCCGCTACACCCTGCAGCTGGGTGCCATCTCCCTGCCCAAGACGGCCAACCCCGCCCACATGGAGACCAATGCCCAGGTCGATTTTACCATCAGTGCGGAGGACATGGAGACCTTGAAGCACTTCAAGCACATTGAGAGCTACGGGCAGAGCAGCGGCTTCCCCGTCTACGGCGGAAAGATGTAAGTTCCCATAAAAAGCACCGCATTCAAAAACAGCACGCCGAAATAAAACGGCGTGCTGTTTTTCTGTATCTGGTTTATCTGTCCCACTTATCGCAAAGAGCGTTGATCTGGTCGGCAAACTTGGCAAGATCCTTGTTGGCCCCGCCCTCGTTGTGCTCGATGACCCGGAGCAGCCGCTTGCCGGCGCTGACCAGCCGCTGGAACACGGTCGCGGCACGGGACGCGCTCTCACTGGGCTTATGCTCTACCCGGATGCGGGAACCTTCCTTCAGGCAGACCGCACCCTCGGTGCCAATGGCCCACTGCTCTCCATTATAAGGAGCACAGGCTGTGAAGCCCTCGTCGGTCAGGGTCTGGGCAAAGAGATTCTCCACCTCGTCCTCGCCATGGATGATGAATACCCGCTTGGGCTTGGGGCTGAACGCGTTTACCCAGGCCAGAAGCCCCTCACGGTCGGCATGCCCCGAAAGGCCGGTGAGCTGGCAGATTTCTGCCTGCACCTCGATGGTCTCACCGAACAGCTTGACCGCCGTCGCGCCCTCGATCAGGGTACGGCCCAGAGTGCCCACCGCCTGATAGCCCACGAAGAGCACCGTGCACTCCGGCCGCCACAGATTGTGCTTGAGGTGGTGGCGGATACGGCCGGCCTCGCACATACCGCTGGCCGAGATGATGACCTTGGGGGTACGGTCGGCATTGATCATCCGGGATTCGTCGCTGGTCACGCTGACTTGCAGACCCGGGAACTGGATGGGATCGGTGCCCGCGTCCAGCAGGGCCCGGGTCTCCTCGTCGAAGCAGTCGGGGTCGGTATCCTTAAAGATCCGGGTCGCTTCAATGGCAAGGGGGCTGTCGATGTAGACCGGGAAATTGCTGTGGCCTGTGACCAGCCCTTTTTCCTTGATTTCCCGGATAAAATAGAGCAGTTCCTGGGTACGGCCCACCGCAAAACTGGGGATGACCACATTGCCTCCCCGGTCAAAGGTGCGCTGCAGAATTTTGGTCAGCTCGCCCACATAATCCGGGCGGGGGCCGTGGCTGCGGTCGCCGTAGGTGGACTCCATAAAGACATAGTCCGCGTCCTGAATGTACGTCGGGTCCTTGATGATGGGCTGATGCTGGTTGCCGATATCACCGGAAAAGACCAGCTTGGTCGTGCCGCCATTTTCCGTGACCCAGATCTCAATGCTGGAAGAGCCCAGCAGGTGACCCACATCGACAAAGCGGATGACAAGGCCCGGGGCCAGCTCGATCCTAGTATTATACTCCATGCCCCGGAAAAGCTGGATGGCCGCCTCGGCATCCTGGACGGTATACATCGGCTCCACCGGCTCGGCACCGGCACGCTTTGCCTTGCGGTTCTTCCACTCGGCTTCAAATTCCTGAATGTGGGCGGAATCCCGCAGCATGATATCACAGAGCCGGGCCGTGGGCTTGGTGGCATAAATTTTGCCCCGGAAACCGTTGCGCACCAGCAGCGGCAGCTGCCCGGTGTGGTCGATATGGGCATGGGTGACCAGCACGCCGTCGATCTCGCCCGGTGCCACGGGGAGGGGCTGGTTCTCGTAGACATCCTTGCCCTGCTCCATGCCGCAGTCGATAAGGTAGCGCTGCCCTGCCGCTTCCAGCAGCGTGCAGCTGCCCGTGACCTCATGGTTGGCTCCCAAAAACGTCAGTTTCATAGATTGCACCTCCCGATTCGGTTTGCACCCTTAGTATAGCATAACTCTCCCCTTCCTTCTGCCCAAATCGTATGAACGCTTATCGGACAAAGCGCCGAAATTTTGAAAATATTTTTATACAATCTTGACAAACCACCCTCAACTGAGATAAACTTAATTCGTATGACGTAACTTCTACCGAGATTCAAAATAGAGAGGTTGTTATTTATGGTTCGTAACGATTTGCGCAACGTTGCCATTATCGCTCACGTTGACCACGGCAAGACCACGCTGGTGGATGCCATGCTGCGTCAGAGCGGCGCTTTCCGCGATAATCAGGTCGTGGCTGAGCGTGTCATGGACAGCGGCGATATCGAGCGTGAGCGCGGCATCACCATTCTGGCCAAGAACTGCTCCTGCACCTACAAGGGCGTCAAGATCAACATCGTTGATACCCCGGGCCACGCCGACTTCGGCGGCGAGGTCGAGCGCGTGCTGAAGATGGTCAACGGCGTTCTGCTGCTGGTGGACGCTGCCGAGGGCTGCATGCCCCAGACCCGTTTTGTTCTGCAGAAAGCTCTGCAGCAGAACCTGAGCCTGG
>CALDLZ010000012.1 GCA_937915335.1 uncultured Faecalibacterium sp. | reverse complement strand
ATAACGATATCGCCCAGGTCACCGGACTCCATGCGGGTAGAGAACGCACCATCCAGATCGGGGACAATGTTCATCTTGACATTGAACTTGTCCTTCAGCACCTGTGCAAACCAACCGGTCAGTTCACCGGAAGAGTTTGCCAGCTGGCTGTAACAGGTCAGGGTGACGGTATCCTTGGGGATGATGTCGGTCAGGTCGGCTTCTTGCCCGTTGGCACTGGTGCCAACGCTGCCGGATGCAGCAGACGAAGCGGTGGAGGAAGCAGCGGTGCTGCTGGCGGAACTGCCGCCGCAGGCTGTCAATGCGGCAGCTGCGGCAACCACACCGGATGCAGCCAGAAAGCTGCGGCGGGAAATCATTTTTCTCATGGGGTTATCTCCTTCTCAAATTTTTTCTTGTGATGTAATTGCCACCGACGGCGGCAATTACATCACCCTTTAACCGCGCCCAGCATGATGCCGGACTCAAAGTATTTCTGCATGAACGGATAGAACAGCATGATAGGAATGACCGTAACCATAGCCACCGTGTACTTGACAACTTTCATGTTCATCAGGCTGTTCAGCGCGGCCTGACTGACGCTGCCACCGCTCATCATCTGGCTCAGGTTGGAGGCCTGATTCAGATAGATGTACAGGCGGTGCTGCAAAGTGAACAGCGACGGCGCAGACTGCATCAGGATCAGCGAATCCTGGAACGAGTTCCAGTGGTTGACCGCGCCGAAGATGGCAATGGTAGCCAGAATGGGCTTGGACAGCGGTAGAATGATCTTATAAAATCGCTGGAAGTAGTTGGCACCATCCAGCGCCGCACTCTCTTCCAACGCCTGCGGGATGGACTCGATGTAGGTTTTGACGAGGATCAGGTTATACGGCACCATAATGCAGGGCAGGATGTAGGCCAGGAAGTTGTTGGTCAGGCCCAGCATGGACATATTCAGGTACCACGGAATGATACCGGCATTCAGGTACATGGTCAGCACCACAAAACGATACCAGAAACTGCGGTGCCACATCTCACGCTTGGTAAAGATGTAACCTGCCAGCGCGGAGCACAGCACCATGATGATGGTACCGATGACGGTACGAGCCAGCGTGACCACCAGTGCTTGTCCCAGATCACCCAATTGCAGCACAGCCAGATAGTTGCCGAAGTGGATGCCCTTGGGGATGAAATCGATCTTACCGGACGAAACGAGGTTGTTGTCCGAAATGGTATTGATAAACAGGTAATAGAACGGGAAAATGCAGGCGAGGGTGAACACGCCGAACACCGTGTAGTTGATGATACTAAACACGATATCCCCTGCCGAGAGTTTCTCGTGCATCTTCGGGGGAACATAGCCTTTTTCCTTTTTCGCAAACACGTTCTCACCTCCTTAAATGATGCTCTCGCCGCGGGCTTTCTTGGAGATGCGGTTCGCAACCAGCAGAAGCACCACACTGACGACAGATTTCAGCATACCAATGGCCGTGGACAGCGGGATCAGGCCGTTGCCGATGCCCAGGTTATAAACGTACAGGTCCAGCACCTGAATCGATGCCTGATTGGCCGAATTGGAGAACACCAGATACTGTTCCATGCCGTTGTTCAGGATATTTGCCACACTCATCAGCAGCATAACGCAGTAGGTAGGCATCAGTTCCGGGATGGTGATGTTCCACATCCGGGCAAAGCGGCCTGCGCCGTCCACCTTAGCGGCTTCGTACAGGGATTGGTCGATGCCAGAGATCGAAGCAATGTACACGATAGCGCCCCAGCCAAGGCCCTTCCACAGGCTCCATGCCAGCATTTGCAGCCAAACGTGCGCATCAGAGGCCAGCAGGTTCTTGCCGGTGGTCCACACACCCGCCTTGATCATCAGGTTGCTGATAAAGCCATCGGTGGAGAAGATGGCCGTTGCCACGGCGAAAATCAGAACCCAGCTGATGAAGTTGGGGATGGTGGTAAAGGTCTGCACAAAGCGGCGGTACTTCTCATTTTTGATCTCAGCGAGGAACACCGCGAAGATCATGCTGGCCCAGCTGGTGGCGATGCCCAGGCCGCTGATGCCCAGCGTGTTCTTCATCACGCGGATGATATCTCTGCGGGTGGCCTTGTTCTGCACAAGGTAAGTGAACCACTTGAAGCCCACAAAGTTGCTCATGCTCAGCACGTCGCCAGCCTTATAATCAAAGAAGGCGTAGCGCCAGCCGTACAGCGGCAGATAGCCGAACAGGAACGCCAGCAGCAGAAACGGCAGGCACATGAGGAAAAGCTGATACTTCGGCTCAATTTCGCACTTTTCGTCTTTCGCAGCCTTTTTTCCGGTGGCCAGCAGGATAACGCTCAGAATTGCCGAAATGGCAATGAACACGGCCAGCACGGCAAAGTCGACCGGCAGCACCGGTTCCAGCTTGTCAGCCTTCTCAGCATTGACAAAGGCGTTGTGGCAGGCAAAGATGCAGCCCAGACCCGCCATGGAGACCACTGCACCGCCTAGCGTGACACCGGTGCCGATGCGCTTGAGTTTATGGCTGCCAAGGCTTGCACACATGCCGCCCGCCTGTGCCAGAATACCGAACACACAAGCCAGACTGCCAATTTGCAAAGCGGTCAGCGTACTTTCTTCGATCCAGCCTTTGCGGAACGCCTTACTGAATCCATTGACCAGCTGACTATGGGAGATGCCCGCCGTGAACAACGACAGGTTGCGGTTGATGAGACCGCTGATGCGTGCCGGATTGAGACCCGGCAGGAAGAGGAACAGGAACATCACGACTGCCACCAGCCGCAAAACCTGGTACACTCTGGCACTCGTTCTGCTTTCGGCCAGAGCCGGTGTTCCGCTGGGGGAACCCGTTTTTGTTTGCATGAAAGAACCCTCCTTTGGCAATTTTCACCAGTATCGAACCACAAGAAACCGTGGTTTTGTTGGTTCTAGTATACCGAGCGCCGCCCGGAGGGTAAACCGGACAAATCCCGAACAAAATACCGGAATTTTTTTGATTGCAGGAATTTTCCGAGATTTCTGCCTTTCTTTGTATTTCTCTTATTTCCAATTTGTCTGCGCAGTTTTTTCTTCTTCATGCCGCCGCATTTTCCGTTGCCGAGTACCGGAACTTTTCGCATTTGCTTCTCCAAAAGAGCACGTTTTTGCCCGGTAGAAAGCTAGACTTTTTCCGGCCGTCCTGCTACAATATTCCTAGAAGTTTTCCGGTATCTGGCAGCAAAAGGAGAGAATTTACCATGTACAGGGTCCTGATTGCGGACGATGAAGAACCCATCTTGCAGGGATTGCAGGTCATTGTGCCATGGCGGCAGCTTGGGTTTGAAATTTGCGGCACCGCCACCGATGGCGAGCGGGCACTGGAACTGATTGCCCAGAAAAAACCCGACCTCGTTCTGATGGATATTCGTATGCCCGGCGTGGACGGCATGGAAGCCATTGAGACCGCCCGGCGGCAGGGGTATCAGGGGTTCTTTATCATTTTGAGCGGCGCATCCGATTTCGGCTATGCCCAGCGGGCCATGCGCAGCCGAACCTCGTTCTATCTGACAAAGCCCATTGATGAAGATGAACTGGCCGATGCCGTGCGTTCCATTGCCAAAGAGCTGGACAAGGAAGGCTCTGCCCGCCGGGAGCTGACAAAACATGCCCGCTCTTCCCTGCTGTTCCGGCTGCTGAACGGCGTGTATGACCCCAGTGTAGACCCGCTTTCCGATTACTGGCTGTCGGCAGACGGCTATCAGGTGCTTGCCTGTGAACGGTTCACCCCTTCCTCCCAGAGCATCAGCGGTTCCTTTGCCGCTCTGCTGGCCGGCAGCGGCATTGATGCCGCCGAAAGCGACTGCATCGTGATCGACAACCGCGAATTTCACCTGCTGTGCGGCAAACAGCAGATCTTACGGTTCGGGCGCTGGCTCACCGGGCAGCGCACTTCCAGCGCCTTGCCGCCGGTATGGCAGGAGCGTTTTCTCTGCCTTGGCCGGGTGGTGTCCACGCCGCAGGAAGTCGTGGTCTCTTACTGCGATGCGGTCAAGCTGATGCAGCGGCGGTTCTTCTGCGCCCCACAACGGCACGTCTTGGATGCCGCTGACCTGCCCGCCTCTGATACCTTCACCCCGCTTGATGCAGAAGATAATGCTGCATACTGCAAACAGTTCGTCAACTGCATTCAGGCCAAAAACACGAAACAGATGGCCGCTGATTTTGCCCAGCTGCGGGAGACGCTCTGCCAGCGATGCGAGAATCCCACCGTGTGCAAGATGTTTCTTACCGAGGTGTATGTCACGGTGCGCCAGCAGATCGGTTACCTCTACAAAAATAGTATGCTTGCTCTCTCCAATGAAGCCGGTTCCGTGCGGTTTATTGAAGAGAAAAACAATCTCTATGATATCCTCGCTTTCATGCAGGAGCAGTTCACGATGTTCTCCACCACCGTGCACAGCGGAGCCGACAGCACCATTGACCGGGTGCAGCACTACATTGAGTTGAACTGCGCCCAGCCGCTCAAGCTGGAGGAGATTGCGCCGCTGTTCGGCTACAACAGTTCCTATCTGGGCAAGCTGTTCCGGGAGCAGACCAACTGCTCCTTCAACGAATATCTGGACAAAGTGCGGATGGAGCACGCCAAAGAACTGCTGCAAAAAAGCAGCCTGCGTGTTTACGAAGTCGCCGCCCAGCTGGGTTATAAAGATGTGGATTACTTCCACAAAAAATTCAAAAAGTACGTTGGTGTCAGTCCCAACGAGTTCCGCAAGGTCTCGGAGAACGGCGCACCCAAATGGTAAACAAAAAACGTGCATCGCTGTTTCTTTTGCAAGAGAGCGATGCACGTTTTTGTTCTTATAGGGTTTCCCAGAATTCCTTCTGGTTCTTCACCAACGACGACATTTTTTCTTCGGTATCCAGACGGCCTGCGTCCAGCAAGTCCTGCTGCAATTTTTCCCAGCAGGCATCAAATTCATCCTGCGGACTGAGGATGCAGTCGATCAGTCCCTGCCACGCCGTGGTGTTCAGCTGTTCCACTTCTGCGGCCAGTTCCCGCGTCACGGGTAGGTTCCAGCCTGCCGAGTGGGTCGGCGCCGGAAAGCTCTCACTGGGCGGAAAGATATCCCGCAGCATCTCCACGCCCCAGGCTTTGCAGGCGGCCTTTTCCTCAGCGTTGTAAGCGCTGATGACATACGCCTTATCCTCGATTTGATAGGAGTTGCCGGTGCTGTCATAAACGCCTTTGCCATAGCCGGGGAACGGATAGGCATGGAAGCCCACCCCCGTTTCCGACTGGTAATCCGCATCCTGCTGGCTGCGGTCGATCTCCTTCTGGGAGCGCACCCGCCGCCCACTGGCATCCACGGTGTAGTTTGTTCCTTCGATGCCCCAACGGATCAGCACCTGTCCTTCCTCACTGCACAGCCAGTCGAGGAACGTGACCGCCCGTTCCGGGTGCTGGCAGGCCGTGGTAATGCCCACACCCCACCCCGGTGAAAGTCCCCAGTTGAACAGGCTAGGGCAGACGTCGCCTTCGTGCAGGGTCACGGGCAGGCCCGCGTAGCTGTGCTCGGTTTTGCCGGAACGGATAATTTCTTTCTGTGCTTCGGCAAAGTTCCAGTCCGCATCCAGCAAACCCAGCACCCGTCCGGAAACGATTTTCTGTTTGTAATCATCAAAGGTCTGGGTAGCAAATTCCGGATCGAGAACGCCCTCCCAGTACATCCGGTTCAGCCATGCATAGTATTCCTTCTGGTTCGGCCCGGCATGGAGATAGGTCACTGTCTCTCCATCAATGAGCCACTGGCCGTTGTCCGGAGCTGCTTCCGCAATGGAGGCCGATGGGTTGGACAGCGTGATATACCACCGCCAGTCGGTGCAGCACAACGAGATGCCAATGGTGGGCCTGCCGTCCGTTTCCGGGTGAGCAGCAAGATAGGCTTTGATCTGGTTTTCGTACTCCACCAGCGTGTGGGGGATTTGATATTCGTGTTCTTTCAGCACGGCCCACTGCAATTGTGCGGAGCCGGAAGTGGTATAGAGCTCCTTGTTCACGGTATTGCTGCACAGCTGGTAGATGTACGGCTTCTCCGCACTGTACCGCAGACGCTGATAATCTGCTCCATACAGCGCCTTGATATTGGAGCCGTATTCCTCAATGAGCGGCTCCAGATCGATCAGGGCATTCGCTTCCACCAGTTTATTCACATCGCCTTTTGCAAAGATGAGGTCAGGGTATTCACCGTCCGTCAGCATCAGGTCAATGGCTTCGTTGCTGCCACGGGAGGGATACAGCGTTTTTAGCGTGATGCCGGTTTTTTCGGTGATTTTCTGCGCCACGGGGTCCGTCCACGAATCGCTGATGCCATCCATATTGAAGAACACCAGCTGCAGCGGCTGTTCTGCCACCGCTGCGATGCTTTCTGCTTTACAGCCGGTCAGTGCTCCGGCGCCCAGCACGCCGCAGGCTGCCAGAAAACTGCGTCGGGAAATCTTCTGCTCAGCCATAAATGTTCCTCCCTTCTCCATCACTGCGCCGGGGCAGGTTCAGTGTTACCTGCGTGCCGCGCCCGTCCTCACTTTCCACCGTGATGCCATACGCCGCACCGTAATACAGCTGGATGCGCTGGTTTACGTTTGCCACACCGATATGCGACTGGCTGGCCGGGTCGTAGGCCGAAAGCTGCTGGCGGATCTCCGCCAGCTTCTGTGCCGGAATGCCGCAGCCATTATCCGCCACGGTGATGCGCAGATTCTCGCCCAACTCCACCCTCACAGTGATTTGCCCGCCTGCGCGCCGGTCTTTCAGGCCGTGTACAAAGGCATTTTCCACAATGGGCTGTAACAGCAGCGGCAGAATGGTCAGATCTTCGGCCCCTTCGTCCACCCAGAACTTGTACCGGATGGCATCGCCAAAGCGGTAGTGCTGAATTTTCAGGTAATACTCCGTCAAGGTCAGTTCACTGCGCAGGGAGACCAGCGTGTCCCGAATTTCCGTGTTCCGCCGCATGAGTTTGGAGAGCATTTTCACCATATCCGCCACTTCAGCGTCTCCGGCAGCGTAAGCCTTCATCCGGATGCTTTCCAACGTATT
This sequence comes from uncultured Faecalibacterium sp., assembly GCA_937915335.1. Classification (GTDB taxonomy): domain Bacteria; phylum Bacillota; class Clostridia; order Oscillospirales; family Ruminococcaceae; genus Faecalibacterium. The sequence continues at coordinate 559 of CALDLZ010000012.1, read as the reverse complement.
GTAGAGAAAATGCGGGTTGATCTGGCTGGCCAGCATCTTGAACTCCGCTTCCCGCTGGCGGGTGCGAAGCTGCTCCTGTTCGAGCCTGCTCTCATAAACGCGGGAAGTCAGGTTGTCGATGTCCGCGATCATGCTGTTCAGATACTGGTACAACTCCGAAATTTCATCGTTGCCGCCAATGGCTGGGGCCAGTTCCCGTTCGCCGTGGGCGGCCTTTTCCATCTCGCCCTTGAACCGTTCCACCCGGCGGGCAAAGTGGTTGGAAAGCACCACAATGAGCACCAGAGAAACCAGCACACTGCCCACCACAAACAGCATCGAGCCGCGCATACTGTCGTTGACCGTGCCGAGAATGTTGGCATACGGTTCTACCCCCAGCAGTGTCAGGGTATTGCAGCAGACGGTGTCGCTGACCATCTGCGCCACCAGCTGCACCTGCTGACCATTCAGTTCATCCTGCACCGCCTGTGCGGCTCCGGCGTTGCGGTTTGCCAGCAGATGCAGTTCAGCCCCGCTGGCATTCAGGCTGCTCTGGTTTGTCAGAACCACCTGTTCTCCC
>CALDLZ010000011.1 GCA_937915335.1 uncultured Faecalibacterium sp. | reverse complement strand
CGGGGATGAGAGTGGTCTCGTCATCCTTATCCCGCAGCAGACCGGCAATATCGGTCATGGAGACCAGTTTCTCGGCCTTGAGGGCAATGGCGATCTGGGCGGCGGCGGTGTCGGCGTTGACGTTATAGGCCTGGCCCAGGTCGTCCATGCCCACCGTTGCAATGACGGGGATATAGCCGCCATCCAGCAGGTTGGAGATCAGGGTGGGATCCACATGGACGATCTCGCCCACATGGCCCAGGGCAGGATCCAGCTCGGTGCAGCGGAGCATCTGGCCATCCATGCCGCACAGACCCACGCCGCGGCCCCGCAGCTTTGCCACGAGGTCCTTGTTCACCTTACCGGCCAGCACCTGCTGGACGATCTCCATGGTGGCATCGTCAGTCACGCGCAGACCGTTGTTGAAATGGCTCTCCACACCGACTTTTTTCAGCATTTCGTTGATGGCCGGGCCGCCGCCATGCACCAGTACCACCCGCACGCCCAGCAGGGTCAGGGTGACCAGATCGTTCATCACGGCGTTTTTCAGCGTCTCGTTGATCATGGCGTTGCCGCCGTATTTGATGACCATGGTCTTGCCATGGTATTTCTGGATGTAAGGGGTCGCCTCCGAAAACAGGAGGGCCATTTCTTCGTTCTTCATAACTTTCCTCTTCCCACTATCAAGTCCGATAATCCCCGTTGATCTTCACATAATCATAGGTCAGATCACAGCCCCAGGCCTTGGCGGCCGCGTCGCCGGTGCCCATGTCCACCTTGACGAGGATATCATGCTCGGCCAGCACCTTGGCAGCCTCGTCCTCGCTGTAAGGGTGATAGGCGGCATTCTCGCAGACATAGACCTCACCGGCCTTACTGGACAGCCAGACACAGACCTTATCAATGGAGAAATCGCCGGGGGTGTAGCCGATGGCGCAGAGGATGCGGCCCCAGTTGGCATCGCGGCCAAAGACAGCGGCCTTGAACAGGTTAGAGCAGACCACGCTGCGGCTGACGGCACGGGCCGTTTTCAGGTCGGGAGCGTGGGTCACCTCGCAGGTGATGAGGTGGGTGGCACCCTCGCCGTCACCGGCATGCTCGGCGCACATGTGCTCGGCAATGGCGGTCAGCGCCGCCACAAAGGCATCATAGTCAGCATTTTCCTCAGTGATCTCGGGGTTGCCTGCCAGACCGGAAGCCATAATGATCAGGGTATCATTGGTGGAGGTATCCAGATCCACGCTCATCTGGTTGTAGGTGCCGGGCACCACGGTCTTGAGGGCCTTTTCCAGCAGAGCGGGGGAGACGGCTGCATCGGTGGTGTAGAAGGCCAGCATGGTCGCCATGTTGGGGGCGATCATGCCGCTGCCCTTGCCGATGGCACCCACAGTGCAGGTCTTGCCGCCCAGCTCAAACTGGATGGCGTACTCTTTTTTGTGGGTATCGGTGGTCATAATGGCCGTGGCCGCATCGGTGCTGCCCTGCTCGGTAGCGGCCAGCTTGGCGGCGGCGGCAGGGATACCACGGGCAAAGGGATCAATGACCATGGGCTGGCCGATGACACCGGTGGAAGCGGGCAGGACATCCTCAGCAGGGATGTTCAGCGCCTTGCCCACCAGCTCACAGCACTCCTCGGCCAGCGCTACGCCATTGGCGGCGCAGGTATTGGCGTTGCCGCTGTTCACAAGGATGGCCTGAGCATAGCCGTCCTTCAGGTGGGCACGATCCACCTTGATGGGTGCACCGCAGACCTTGTTGGTGGTGTAGACACCGGCGGCGGCACAGCGCACCTCCGCCTTGATGAGTGCCAGATCGTATTTTTCGTTATGGTTCGCGCGGATGCCGCAATGCACGCCAGCCGCTGCGAAGCCCTTGGGGGCGCAGATGCCGCCCGATACTTCCTGATACATTATTCCAGACCCTCCGTCTCTTCAAAACCGAGCATCAAATTCATACACTGTAATGCCGCGCCGGACGAGCCCTTGCCGAGGTTATCGAACAGGGAGACCAACATCATCTGGTCACCGGCGGCATTCACGGTCATGTACAGTTCCATGCGATCAGTACCGGCCATGGCGTTGGAATACAGGCCGTTCTCCGGCAGGGGCTCGTTCAGAGCGTGCACCTTGACGGTGGCTGCATCCTGATAGTATGCCGCAATGCCCTCGGCCACCTGTTCGGCTGTGGCGTTTGCCAGTTTGAGGTCCAGCGGCACCAGAACCTGCATTCCGCTGTAATAATCACAGACCACCGGCACGAACATGGGGGGATGCGCCAGGCCGCTGATGACCTTCATTTCGGGCAGGTGCTTATGCGCCAGCCCCAGGCCATAGCTCTTGGGGGCATCCAGCTTGCTGTGAACCGGACGGTCAGCGCTCTGGTACTCGGCGATCATCTTTTTGCCGCCGCCGGAGTAGCCGGAAATGCCGGTACAGCTGAACGGGTACCCCGCCGGGGCCAGCCCCAGTTCCACGAGAGGCCGGGCAATGCTGATGAAGCCGCTGGCGTAACAGCCGGGTACGGCCACACGGCAGGCGCTCTTGATCTTTTCCTTCTGGTTCCTGAGCTCCGGAAAGCCGTAGACCCAATCGGGGTCGGTGCGGAAGGCCGTGGAGGTATCCAGCACCTTGACATCCGGGCGGAGCAGGGGCATGACCTCCCTGGAAGCCGCATCGGGCAGGCAGAGGAAGGCGAGGTCGGCAGAATTGATGACCTTGGCCCGCTCGTTCACGTCCTTACGGCCCTCTTCTGAGATGGAGAGCAGCTCGATTTCTGGCCGGGTGGCCAGACGGTCAGCAATGCGCAGACCCGTGGTGCCCGAAGAGCCATCAATAAAGACCTTTACGCTCATGCGTTGTTCGCCTCCCATGCGGCCAGCTGGTTCATAGCCAGCTGGATCTGGTTGTTGACGCTGGCCTCGCTGGGGCCGCCGTAGCTGGTGCGGCCCTCACAGCACTTGACGAGATCGATGGCATCATAAATATCGTTCTCGAACAAGTCGCTGTAGCCCTTGAACTCGTCGAGGGTCAGTTCCTCCAGGGTCTTGTCCTTGTTAATGCAGTCGGAGACCATGCAGCCGGTCAGTTTGTAGGCATCCCGGAAAGGCATTCCTTTCTTGGTCAGGTAGTCGGCGCAGTCGGTGGCATTGATAAAGCCCTTGGCTGCGGCACGACGCATATTGGCCGGAAGGGTTTTCATGGTGTCCAGCATGGGGGTGACGGTCTTCAGGCAAAGCTCCAGCGTATCCACAGCGTCGAAGATGGCCTCTTTGTCCTCCTGCATGTCCTTGTTGTAAGCCAGCGGGATGCCCTTCATCATCACCAGCAGGGTGTTCAGGTCACCGTAGACACGGCCGGTCTTGCCGCGGATCAGCTCGGTGACATCGGGGTTCTTCTTCTGGGGCATGATGGAGGAGCCGGTGGTAAAGGCATCGTCCAGCTCGATGAACTTGAACTCCCAGCTGCACCAGAGGATGATCTCCTCACTCAGACGGGACAGGTGCATCATGCAGATGGAAATGGCGTTGGCCAGTTCGATGCAGAAATCACGGTCGGAAACGCCGTCCAGGCTGTTGGCGCAGGGAGCGGCAAAGCCCAGCTTCTCGGCGGTGAACTGGCGGTCCAGCGGATAGGTGGTGCCAGCCAGAGCACCGCTGCCCAGCGGGCACTGGGCATCCATGCGGGCGGTGGCATCCTCGAAGCGCTGCAGGTCACGCAGCAGCATGGAGGCGTAAGCCATCAGCGCGTGACCAAAGGTGATGGGCTGGGCGCGCTGCAGGTGGGTGTAGCCGGGCATGACAGCGGTGGTATTCTCAGCGGCCTTCTTGCAGATGACCTTGATGAGCTCCACAATATAAGCCTGCAGCGTATGGCTGTAATCCCGCAGGGTCAGGCGGATATCCAGAGCGACCTGGTCGTTGCGGCTGCGGCCGGTGTGCAGACGCTTGCCCGCATCGCCGATGCGGGCGGTCAGGGTCTGCTCCACAAAGGTATGCACATCCTCAGCGTTGGGGTCGATCTCCAGCTTGCCGGAAGCCAGATCATCGGCGATGGATGCCAGACCGGTGAGGATATCCTCACAGTCTTTTTCAGAGATAATGCCTTGCTTGGCCAGCATGGTGGCGTGGACACCGCTGCCGCGCATATCCTGCGCGATCATCCGCTGGTCAAAGCGGATGGAGGAGTTGAAGTCGTTGACACGCGAATCGACCGCCTTGGAGAAGCGGCCCTTCCACAGTTGTTCTGCCATAATCTTGTCCCTTTATCTTAAAATGTTAAAGCTCTGCACAGCTAAACCCCTCAGTCTCGCATACGCTCGACAGCTCCCCTAATAGGGGCGCCCTTGGCATAGCGGGAAACTCGCAAACCTCACGCAGCGCCAGAGCCTCCCCTACTAGGGGAGGTGGCAATGCGAAGCATTGACGGAAGGGTTTAACTCCTTTATAAACGGCAAAGCCGCCGCAGGGGAAAACGCTCCTGCGGCGGTGCCGCCGGCAACTATGCCGGTTTTTGAACTCCGGTGAGAAAGTGTAGAAAACACACCGGAGGGAAAGTTGGCTTTGTGCGATCCTGATGGATCAACCGCTTAGTCCTCGATCTTGGGCCAGCTCTTGGACAGCTTTGCGCGCTCCTTGATGGACAGGCCGAACAGGTTGATGAAGCCTGCTGCATCTGCCTGATTGTAATCATCATCCTCGCCGAAGGAAGCAGTCTGCTCATCGTACAGGGTGAACGGAGAGGTCACGCCCGCGTTGATCATGTTGCCCTTGTACAGCTTCAGCTTGACATCACCGGTAACGGTCTTTGCCAGGCTGTTGGCAAAGGCATCCAGCGCG
>CALDLZ010000010.1 GCA_937915335.1 uncultured Faecalibacterium sp. | reverse complement strand
TACACGCTGGCCGAGGAGGTCTTCCCCGGGCAGGTGTGCGCCGTCACGGGACTGACCAAAGCCCATCCCGGCGAGGGACTGGGAGCCGAACGGGACAGCGACCTGCCCGTGCTGGAACCCGTGCTCAGCTATCAGGTGCTGCTGCCCGATGGGGCTGATGTCCACGCCGCCCTGGGCAAGCTCCACCGGCTGGAAGAGGAGGAACCCCAGCTCCACGTGGTCTGGAACGAAACACTGGGAGAGATCCATGTTCAGCTGATGGGTGAGATCCAGCTGGAGGTGCTGAAAAGCCTGCTGGCCGAGCGCTACGGGCTGGAGGTCAGCTTCGGCCCCGGCGGCATTTTATATAAGGAGACCATCACCGAGGCCATCGAGGGCGTGGGCCACTACGAGCCCCTGCGCCACTATGCCGAGGTGCATTTAAAGCTGGAACCGCTGCCCCGGGGCAGCGGAATGCAGTTTGCGGCTGATTGCCGGGAAGAGGTGCTGGACAAGAACTGGCAGCGGCTGGTGCTGACCCACCTCGAGGAAAAGCAGCATCTGGGTGTGCTCATCGGAGCCCCGCTGACCGATGTGAAGATCACCCTCATTGCGGGCCGTGCCCACCTCAAGCACACCGAGGGCGGCGACTTCCGGCAGGCGACCTACCGCGCCGTCCGGCAGGGCCTGATGATGGCAAACCAGATCCACAAGACGCAACTGCTGGAGCCCTGGTACGCCTTCCGGCTGGAGCTTCCCTCTGACAACGTAGGCCGTGCCATGAACGATATCCAGAACATGGGCGGCAGCTTTGACCCGCCCGAGACCGCCCCGGATGGCCAGACCACACTGCTTACCGGCACGGCCCCGGCTTCCGAGATGCGGAGCTATCCCATGGAGGTGGTGGGCTACACCCGGGGCAGGGGACACCTGAACCTCTCACTGGATGGTTATCGTCCCTGTCACAATGCGGCGGAGGTCATCGCTGCCGTGGGCTATGAGCCGGAGCACGACCTCGACAACCCGGCGGATTCGGTGTTCTGTGCCCATGGTGCCGGGTTCGTGGTGCCTTGGGAGCAGGTGCGCAGTCACATGCATGTGGACAGCGGCTGGGGTAAGACCGTAAAGCCCGAGGAAGAGGTACAGAACCGTCCGCGCCGGATAGCGGCCTACCGTGCCACTTTGGAAGAGGATGCCGAGCTGCTGAAAATCTTTGAGCAGACCTATGGGCCCATCAAGCGGGACCCGTTGGCGGCGTTTCGGCCCACACAGAAACGGGAGCGTCCGGATTTCAACGCCGAGCAGTGGGAGATCGCCCCGGAGTATTTGCTGGTGGACGGCTATAACATCATCTTCGCCTGGGACGAGCTGAACGCCCTCTCCAAAGAGAGTCTGGAAGCCGCCCGTCACAAGCTGATGGATATCCTCTGCAACTATCAGGGCTTCAAGAAGTGTGTGCTCATCCTCGTGTTTGATGCCTACCGTGTGCCTGGCAGTCCGGGCAGTATTGAACAATATCATAATATCCACGTTGTATATACAAAGGAAGCCGAGACCGCCGATATGTTCATTGAGCGTGTCACCCATGAGATCGGCAAGGGCCGCCGTGTCCGTGTGGCAACCTCCGACGGTATGGAGCAGGTCATCATCCTCGGTCATGGTGCCCTCCGCGTCTCCGCCCGCATGTTCCATGAGGAGGTAATGGAGGCGGAGAAAGAGATACGGAAATATCTGCAGGGAGAAGGGTAAGCCGCGGCAGGAAAGGAGCAGCAGCCTATGTTCAGTACAACCTCAGAATACGTCTGGCAAAATATCGCCCCCCGCCCCCGGGATGCCCACAAAGGTACCTTCGGCTCGGTGCTGGCAGTGGCGGGCAGTGCATCCTACCGGGGCGCGGCGGTGCTGGCTGTGGAAGGAGCCCTGCGCACCGGGGCCGGCATCGTCACGCTGGCCAGCGTGGAGCCGGTACTGGCCGCTGTGGCCGCCCGCCTGCCCGAGTGCTGTCTCTGCCCCTGCGCACCGGGGGCTGAGAGCGGCATTTCACCGGAAAATCTCGACCGCATCCGACGACAGAAGGCCACCGTTCTGCTGGTGGGCCCCGGGCTGGGCTACACGGCCCAGAGCGCGGCCCGTGCCGCCGAGACACGGGCGCTGGTGGAAGGGCTCCTGCCTAGCTTTTCGGGCAGTGCGGTGCTGGATGCCGACGGCCTGAACGCCGCCGCTGATCTGCTCCAGGCCGGAAAGCTGGTTCATCCGCAGGGTGAACTGATTTTGACACCTCACCCCGGCGAGATGGCACGGCTGACCGCCCTTTCCGCAGCAGAGATCAACGCCGACCGGGAGGGTGCCGCCCTGCACTTTGCCAAGGCGTGGAATGCCGTGGTGGTGCTGAAAGGGGCGCACACCGTTATTGCTTCCCCGGAGGGCCGCTGTGCCGTCAATCCTACCGGTAATCCGGGGCTTTCCCGGGGCGGCAGCGGGGATGTGCTGTCAGGGATGACCAGCGCCCTGCTGGCCTGCGGCCTGCCCGCCTTTGAAGCCGCTGTCTGCGCGGTCTGGCTCCACGGTGCCGCTGCCGACCGCGCCGCCGCCCTGCATGGAGAAGCCGGAATGCTCCCCCATGATCTGTTCGACGCACTGGGAGCGTTGTTTGCTGAAAATGGTCGCTGAAGACTGGACGATACCATAAGAAAAAGAAAAGCTTCCTTTCCGCTGGATTTGTGTTATACTGGATTTATCCAAAACACAAATTTTCTGCCGGAAAGGAAGCGTTCTTTTTATGGTTCCTGCACTGGAAAAAATCATTGCCGAGAGCAATAACATCGTCTTTTTTGGCGGCGCGGGTGTCTCCACCGAAAGCGGCATCCCCGACTTCCGCAGTGTGGACGGCCTGTACCACCAGAAGTATGATTACCCGCCCGAGACCATCCTCAGCCACACCTTCTGGGAGCGCAACCCCGAGGAGTTTTACCGGTTCTACCGGGATAAGCTCATCGTGAAGGGGGCAAAGCCCAACGCCGCCCATCTGCGGCTGGCAAAGCTGGAACGGGAGGGCAAGCTGAAGGCCATTGTTACCCAGAACATCGACGGGTTGCATCAGGCGGCAGGCTCAAAAAATGTCTATGAGCTCCACGGCAGCACCCTGCGCAACTATTGCGTCAAGTGCGGTGCCTTCTACGATGTGGATTTCATCGCCAACAGCACCGGTGTGCCCCGCTGCCCCAAGTGCGGCGGCATCGTCAAGCCGGATGTTGTCCTCTACGAAGAGGGGCTGGACGAGGGCGTGCTTTCCGGGGCCGTGTCGGCCATCCGCAAGGCTGATACCCTGATCATCGGCGGCACCAGCCTGGTGGTCTACCCGGCGGCAGGGTTGATCCGGTACTTCCGGGGCCGCCATCTGGTGGTTATCAATATGCAGCCCACCGGAGCCGACGAGCAGGCTGACCTGTGCATCGCAAAGCCCATCGGCCAGGTGCTGAGTGAGGACGTTTTGCTGGAGGATTGAGATGAAAGCTGTTATTCTGGAAAGCTATGTTATGGAGGAGGGCGACCTGGACTGGTCGGGTGTGAAGGCGCTGGTACCGGACACCACAAGCTACGTCCGCACTGCTTACGAAGAGATCGCCCCCCGCATCGGGGATGCGGATCTTGTTCTGCTGAACAAATGCCGCATTGACGAAGCTGTTTTACAGCAGTGCCCCAACCTGAAATGGGTGGGGATCATTGCCACGGGCACCGATAATCTGGATCTGGAGGCCTGCCGCCGCCACGGGGTCGCCGTGGCAAACGTGCCGGGCTATTCCACTTACAGCGTGGCCCAGATGACTTTCAGTCTGCTGCTGGCCATCTGCCAGTGCGCCGAGCGCTACAACCGTGCCGTCAAGCAGGGGTGCTGGCAGTTGGATATCCCCCAGGAGATCGGTCTGCTGCCCCAGGTGGAGCTCTACGGCAAGACCTTCGGCATCTATGGCTACGGCAGCATCGGGCGGCAGTCGGCCCGCATCGCCAAAGCCTTTGGCATGAAGGTGCTGGTCTGCACCCGTACCGTCCGGCCCGAGTACGCCGCCGACGGGGTGGAATTTGTGGATTACGACACGCTGCTGCAGCGGTGCGATATCCTCAGTCTGCACTGTCCGGCCACGCCCCAGACCCGGGGCATCGTCAACGCCGAGGCGCTGGCCAAGATGAAGCCCGGGGCCATCCTGCTGAACACCGCCCGGGGCGCGCTGGTGGATGAGGATGCTGTTGCGGCGGCCCTCCACAGCGGGCAGCTGGGTTTCTACGGGGCGGATGCCTTTGTCACCGAGCCTCTGCCCAAGGAGAGTCCCCTGCGTGCCGAGCCCCTCGCCATCCTTACGCCGCACATTGCGTGGACGACCAGGGAAGCATTGCAGAACCTGATGGACATCACCACCCGGAACCTGCGCACCTATCTGGAAGGAAACGGCGAGCACATCGTCAACAAATAAAAGGAGATATGAACCATGCAGGCAACCATTCACAATGAATTTCTGACCCTGACCGTGGATACCCACGGTGCTGAAGCCGTCAGCCTGAAAAATGCCGCCGGGCAGGAGATGCTCTGGCAGGCAGACCCGGCCATCTGGAAGCGCCACGCCCCCATTCTCTTCCCCTGGACAGGCAAGCTGCCCGGCGGCACCTTTACCCACAACGGCAAGACCTACACCGGCGGCCAGCACGGCTTTGCCCGGGACGTGGAGCACACCCTGCTCAAGGCGGAAGGGGACACCATCCAGCTGGAACTGCGTTCGGATGAAAAAATCAAGGCAGAGCGCTTCCCCTTTGATTTTGTCCTGACCAGCACTTTCAAGCTGGAGGGCAAGACTGTCCACCACACCCTGACCGTCACGAACCCTGCCGATGCCGCCGAGGAGCTGCGGTTCGGCATCGGCTACCACCCGGCATTCAACATCCCCTTTGACAAGAACCATACCACCACCGATTACGAGTTCCGCTTCGACCAGCCCGAGAGCCCCATGGTGCTGGATGCCCGCCCGGCTGGTTTGCTCAGTGGTAAGTGCTACTACCGGTGGAAGAACGACCAGACCATTCCCCTGACCGACGACCTGTTCGAGAATGACAGCTTCTGCATGACTGGTCTGCGCAGCCACACGCTGGGCATCTACGAGAAGGATACCGGCCGTGGTGTCATCTGCAACGTGGAAGGCTACCCCTATACCCTCATCTGGTCGGCCCCGGCAAAGCCTGTGCGCTTTGTCTGCATCGAGCCCTGGCACTCCCTGCCCGGTGCCCAGTCCGACACCCAGGAGTGGAGCCAGCGCGCTGCCGCCGCCTGCCTCGCCCCCGGCCAGACCTGGGAGACCACCCTCAGCACGACGTTTGAACGATAAAATGCAAAGAAAAAGACCCGCTTGCGAGAGCGGGTCTTTTTGCGTCCAATTTTTACAGCGCCTTAATGGCAGTCTTGATGCGCTCGGCGGCGACCTTGGTCTTTTCGGCATCGCCGAAGGCGGTCAGACGGAAATAGCCCTCGCCACACTCACCGAAGCCCACGCCCGGGGTGCCGACGACGCCGCAGTTCTCCAGCAGCCAGTCGAAGAACTCCCAGCTCTTCATGTTGCCGGGGCAGCGCAGCCAGATGTAGGGGCTGTTCTTGCCGCCGCAGTACCACACGCCGCACTCGTCCAGAGCGTCGGCGATGACCTTGGCGTTCTTGCGGTAGTAGTCCAGGTTGGCCTGGATCTCAGCCATGCCGCTCTCAGTGAACACGGCGGCGGCGGCGCGCTGGACAACATAGGGCACGCCGTTGAACTTGGTGGTCTGGCGGCGCAGCCACAGCTTGTTCAGGTTCATACCCTCGCGCTCCAGCTCGTGGGGAACGATGGTGTAGCCGCAGCGGGTGCCGGTGAAGCCTGCGATCTTGGAGAAGGAGCAGATCTCAATGGCGCACTCGCGGGCACCCTCCACCTCAAAGATGCTGCGGGCCAGGGCGGGGTCGGAGATGAAGCACTCATAGGCGGCATCGTACAGGATGACGGCGTTGTTCTTCTTGGCGTAGTCCACCCAGGCCTTGAGCTGCTCACGGGTGTAGGCGGCACCGGTGGGGTTGTTGGGGCTGCAGATGTAGATGATGTCAGCCTTCACGTTCTCATCGGGCATACCCAGGAAGCCATTCTCCTGGCTGGTGCGGCCATAGATGATCTTACGGCCATCGGTCACATTGTCGTCCACATAGGTGGGGTAAACGGGGTCCGGAACCAGCACGGTGTTATCCACATCGAACAGGCCCAGCACGTTGGCCAGATCGCTCTTGGCACCATCGGAGATAAAGATCTCGTCCTCAGCCAGCTGAGTGCCGCGGCCTGCATAGTAGCCCTGGATGGCCTGTTTCAGGAAGGGGTAGCCCTGTTCGGGGCCGTAACCGTGGAAGCCCTCCTTGGTGCCCATCTCAGCGGCGGCATCCTGCATGGCCTTGACCACGCACTTTGCCAGGGGCTGGGTCACGTCACCGATGCCCAGGCGGATGATCTCCTTCTCAGGGTGTGCCTCCTGATAGGCGGCCACCTTGTGGGCGATATCCACGAACAGGTAACTGGCCTTCAGCTCGCCATAATGATGATTCATTTTCATAGTAGTTATCCCTCTTTCTTAAACTTCTGTGATACCTTCATACACCGTGACAGCGCCGCCGGTCATCAGCAGCTGGCTGCCGGGCAGTACCCGGATGACCAGCTCACCACCCCGGAGCTGCACATGGATATCCTGCCCGACAGGGCAGATTCCCAGCTCGGTCAGGGCCGCCACCGTGGCACAGGTGCCGGTGCCGCAGGCCCAGGTCTCGCCGCTGCCGCGCTCCCATACCCGCATTTTCAGGTGGGTGGCATCCACTACCTGCACGAACTCGGTGTTGATGCGCTCGGGAAAATTGGCGTGGTGCTCGAATGCCGGGCCGATCTCCTCCAGCTTCAGGCTGTCCACATCCTCCACCACGGTCACACAGTGGGGGTTGCCCACGCTGATGCAGGTGACGTTCCAGTTTTTTCCTTCCACGGTGAGCGGCTTGCCCACCAGCGGACCCTCACCCATGTTCAGGGCGGGCAGGTCGGCGGGCAGGGTGCTGTAAGCGCCCATTTCCACCTGCCACAGCTGTTCACCCTGACGGGTGATGCGCTTGACACCGCTGTTGGTGTCGATGGTCAGGACGGGCTTTTCCACCCCGTGGGTGTAGAGCCACTCGGCTACACAGCGCACGCCGTTGCCGCACATCTGGGCCTCGCTGCCGTCCGCGTTGAAAATACGCATCCGGCCGTCCGCACCACGAGTCACGGGGGCGCAGATGCAGATGATGCCGTCGGCACCGATGGAAAAGTGCCGGGCCGAAAGCCGCCGTGCAAGCGCCGCAATGTTCTCCGGTACGCCGGACACGCGGCAGTCCAGATAGATGTAATCGTTGGCACAGCCCTGCATTTTGGTAAATGACAATTTCATGGTAATACCTCGGTTGGTTCGTTTTGAAAAACTACCTCTTATAATTATGGGAACCAAACGGTGTTCTGTCAAGCAAAAAAGAGGGCTTTGTGCAATTTTCATCGGATTTTTCTGCTCAGACCGGGGTGGAATGCAAAACAGGGCTTGACAAGATACGGCCTATGGGATATAAAAAGTAAAGAGTGCTTTGTGCGCCGGAGAGAGCGGCACAGGGCTGACAAGAAAGAATCATTGACAAAAGGAGACCGCGACGATGGATACTTTTGAAAAGATCCGTGCACTGCTGGCGGAGCAGCTGGATATTGACCCCGCTAAGATCACGATGGAGAGCGACATTATGAGCGATTTTGAGGCCGACAGCCTGGATATCGTGGACATGGTGATGACGCTCGAGGATGAGTTCGGCATTGAGGTGCCGGATGATGCCATCGAGAATCTGCGCACCGTGGGCGACGTGGTGGACTTTGTGGACAGCCACAAGGGCTGATCCCGGAAGGATGCAAAAAGGCCCCGCATTCCGGCGCTGCACACGGCGGCGCTGCGGCGGGGCTTTTAATATGAGCTCGTGCGGAACGGTTGAAATTTGGACGTTTGGCGCACGGCTTAGGAGGATATAACAAAATGGCAAAAGACAACAAGAAGCTTGTGCAGGCGATCACCAGCCAGGAAGAAAACTTTGCACAGTGGTACACCGATATCTGCGTCAAGGCAGAGCTGGTGGAGTACTCCAGTGTCAAGGGCTTCATCATCCTGCGCCCCTATGGTCAGGCCATCTGGGAGCTGATCCAGAAGGACATGGATGCCCGGTTCAAGGCCACCGGCCACGAGAACGTGGCAATGCCCGTGCTGATCCCCGAGAGCCTGCTGCAGAAGGAAGGCGAGCTGGTCAATGGCTTCGCGCCGGAGGTGGCGTGGGTCACGATGGGCGGTTCCGATAAGCTGGAAGAGCGCCTGGCTGTGCGTCCCACCAGTGAGACCATGTTCTGCGACCACTGGTCCCGTGTTCTGCACAGCTACCGCGAGCTGCCCATGAAGTACAACCAGTGGTGCAGCGTGGTGCGCTGGGAAAAGACCACCCGCCCCTTCCTGCGCAGCCGTGAGTTCTGGTGGCAGGAAGGCCACACCATCCACGAGACTGCCGCCGAGGCTGAGGCTGAGACTCAGCAGCAGCTGAACTGCTACGCGGATGTCTGCGAGCAGGATCTGGCGATCCCTGTTGTCAAGGGCCGCAAGACCGATAAGGAAAAGTTTGCCGGCGCCGAGGCCACCTACACCATCGAGGCGATGATGAAGGACGGCAAGGCCCTGCAGAGCGGCACCAGCCATTATTTCGGTGATAAGTTCAGCAAGGCTTATGACGTGACCTTCACCGGCCGTGACAACCAGCTGCATCACCCGTTCCAGACCAGCTGGGGTGCTTCCACCCGTCTGGTGGGTGCCATCATTATGACCCACGGTGATGATGACGGCCTGATCCTACCCCCGGCAGTGGCTCCCATCCAGGTCGTGGTCGTGCCCATCGCCGCCCACAAGCCCGGTGTCTCCGAGAAGGCTGCCGAGCTGGCTGAGAAGATCAGCAAGTACGCCCGTGTCAAGTTGGACGACAGCGACAACGCCCCCGGCTGGAAGTTCTCCCAGTGGGAGATGAAGGGCGTGCCCCTGCGCCTGGAGATCGGCCCCAAGGATCTGGAAAAGAACCAGTGCGTGCTGGTCCGCCGTGATACCCGCGAAAAGACCTTCGTGAGCCTGGACGAGCTGGAGACCGCCATCCCGGCCCAGCTGGAGGCCCTGCGCAAGGATCTGTACGAGCGGGCTCTCGCCAACCGTGAGAAGCGCCCCTGGTCCGCCCCCACCATGGACGAGGTCAAGGAACTGGCAAAGGCCAACACCGGCTACATCAAGA
>CALDLZ010000009.1 GCA_937915335.1 uncultured Faecalibacterium sp. | reverse complement strand
GTGCATGACCGACTTGCAGAGCCTCGTGCCCGATTAAAGACAAAACGATTTCGAGTCTTTGAAACCGTTGGATGAAGCAAGTTTCACACGGCTGTCATTGGCAGCCGCGGGCATTTTCCGAACCGCTGAAAAGGCACGTCACACCGCAATTTGTAGGCAAATTTCAGCCGCTTTTTGCGGAATGACGTTAGAAAATGCGCCTTTCACATGAGCCGCCAAAAGCTGCATTTCAAGTGCAGTTGTGTTAGATGTTCGTTAGAAATATGCAGTGCTGCCGTTGCTGTGCCAGCTCACAGCAGGCTTCTCTGTCTGAACGCAGCGTTTCCCGAAAGCCGGGGAACGCTGCGTTTTCTCTTGCCCGCATTCTGGGGCTGAAAGGGAAGCCACTATGTCAACATTCCGCGTCAACAAAAACGTCAACTACACCGTCATGAGCAACTACCACTTGCAGGATCGGAGGCTGTCCCTGAAAGCCAAGGGACTGCTGTCCTATATGCTCTCCCTGCCAGACGATTGGGATTACAGCCTAAAGGGGCTGACAACCGGATGCAGGGATGGCATCGACAGTGTGAGAAGTGCTGTTCACGAACTGGAAGATGGTGGGTATCTGTGTCGGAGCAAAGTCCGTGATACCCGTGGCCGCATTGTCGATTACAACTACGAAGTCTTTGAACTGCCGCAGAAAGAACTGATTGAAAACCACCCTGCTCCCATGCCAAATTCACCATCATCGGAAAATCCAATGTCGGGTTTTCCAACGTTGGAGAATCCAACACAACAAAATACTAATAAACAAAATACTAAAGAACAAAGTACTAATCTATCAGGGCAGACAGGCGAAACAGCGGATTTTGACCAGATGGAAGCACCGGTGCGTGAGGAATTCAGGGAGCGGTTGGAGATTGGCACCCTTGCCCAGCGGTATGACCCGGACAAGTTGGAAGAACTGCTGGACAACATTGTGGAAATGTACTGCTGTCCACGGCAGACGCAGTATATCGGCAAGCAGCCGCAGACTACCAAGGCCATCCGGCTGCGGCTGGATAAGCTGACCAGCCAGCACGTTGAGTACATCTTCGATGTGATGGCCAACACCACCCAGCCCATCAAGAATATCATGGCCTACCTGCGCACCACCATTCTGAACGCACCCACCACGATGGAGCATTACTATCAGGCACAAGGCAACTGGCTGACCTCACAGAACCGGAAGAAGTGAGCGCCGCTTTTTCCACGAAGACCGTAAAACACGTTGAAAGTCAAAGGAGATTTACTATGAAGAACACGACACTGTCCGCACCGAAATCCACTATGCGCAGGTCGGGGATTATCAGCTGCCCCTGCTCACCCTGCTGCAGACCGATGATGCCGAACCGCTGGGCAAGTATGGTCGGATGCGCTTGGCCTACCTCAAAACCCAGCGTCCTGTGCTGTATCACCAGATGCTGCTGAACGGTTCTCTCTGGCCGCATTTGCAGGAAGTTCAGAAAACGGCCTGCGAGTGGCTGGAACGCACGATGACGGCTCTATTAGACAAGTACCCTGCGCCAGATAAAGAACGCGCACAGCTCCTTTGGGTGGCACACATGAACGGACTGAAAGCGCAGGCCGAGGAAGTGGTGTTGCGGGAGATTGTATATGCGCAGTGAGGCTATAACTCATCTTGTCTATCCGTCTGAACATGGTATACTGGGAGAAAAGGAGCGTGACACCATGGCCTACCTGAAATTGATGATGGATGAAAAAGAAATTGCCCACCTGAGCGAAGATGGGCAGTATCTTTGTGCCAATGAAGGGATTCCGCAGTATCATCTTCCCCTGAATCTTTTTATTGGCGACAAGCGCAAAGTTTCATTGGTCGATGTAGTGGTTTGGGCAAAGAAGCGTATCTTTCCGAAAAATCGGATGGATTGCAAAGAGATTCTGAAATTGATGGGACTGCCGGACTACAACGCATGGGAAATTGTCAAGCGCACCAACGCCTGCCTGATGGAGGACCCTTATTGGCTGCGATTCAACGAGGATGAAACCTTTGAGGATACAACCCGCGGACGAGCGAAAAGAATCATGCGTGGAGAATTGAATGAATCTTGAAAAACGTTTCAAATTGCCTCGCTCAAATTTTGATTTTTGGCTTTTGATTTCATTTTTGAACTTAAAATTTAAGATTTTGTAGGCAGATTTCACTTATCGGGCCAGCTTTTTAATCCTGATTTTAATTTTCGACATTGATTTTTCAAATTCCGATTGACATTTCTCTTTCTCTTCGCTAAGATAGAATCAGGAAAGGGGAGATTGCAATGTTACCGGAAGAACTCATCGATCTGGTGTCCAAAACTGTCCATCAGAAAGCTGAAACGCAAACGCTGGAGTTAAAAGCTGCCC
>CALDLZ010000008.1 GCA_937915335.1 uncultured Faecalibacterium sp. | reverse complement strand
CCGTGGGAGCGCTGGCGCTGGGAGAAACCGCCGTGATGCGGCCTGCCGCG
Source organism: uncultured Faecalibacterium sp. (assembly GCA_937915335.1). Taxonomy (GTDB): domain Bacteria; phylum Bacillota; class Clostridia; order Oscillospirales; family Ruminococcaceae; genus Faecalibacterium. Next base: position 2,755 of record CALDLZ010000008.1, on the reverse strand, counting down.
CGGCGGGTATAAACCCACAGAGTCTGTAAACTCTCGCTGTAATAATACACATCGTATTTGTTCAATTCTGCAGAATCCGACGCTTTATCGTTGCGGTAGACCGTCTTGGGGGTAAAGGGCAGCTGGACGGTATCGCCCGCCACAAAGGGCCCCTTCAGACTCTTGAGCATGACGGTGGAGGTATCCACCTGGCCGTTTGAGACGGTAAAGCCCAGACTGCTGCCATAGGCACTGCCGCTTGCAGTGTTGGTGGTCAGGGCATTGTAGAACAGCAGAGCGCACTCCTCATAATTGAGCGCCTCGCCCTGCTTGCGGTCGATCTGGTTCCGCAGGCCAAGCTCGCTGGCCTTGTTCAGCTGCGCATTGGGGAAAGAGCCGCTCAGGTCGGTCATCTTGTAGCCCAGCAGTTTGAGAACGGCGGTGACCGCCTCCTCCAGCGTCACGGCGTTGTCGGGACGGAAGGAGCCGTCGGTGTAGCCGCTCATCCAGCCATTCTGCACCGCGATGCGGACATAGGGTGCATCGGGCGACGTACCGGACAGGTCGGTATACAGGGTGCCCACCGTACCCTGAGAGCCCACGCTCTCGCGGTAGGTGGAATAGGACACCAGCATCCGGGCCAGCGCGCCGCGGGTAACAACGGCGTTCAGCGCCGCCTGCTGGCTGGAATCCATAGCCCCCAGCGTGATGGCAGTCTGCACCGCCGTGTTGGCGTTGCCCGCCGCCGATGCCGGCAGCACCAGCATTGACACGGCAATGCACACCGCCAGCAGAAGAGAAAGGATTCTTTTTTTCATTTTATCCTCCTTAATTCTTGGCTCCCCCTCCGGGGGAGCTATCGAACCGCGCCGCCAATGGCGGACGGTTAGATTGAGAGGGTTCCTTAATCATAACGCAGTGCTTCAATGGGATTCAGCCGGGCGGCACGCTTGGCGGGCAGATACCCGAACAGCACGCCAATGCCCACCGAGATGCCAAAGGCCACTGCGATGGAGTTGAACGAGGGACTGACCGTCACATCAATGCCGCTGGAGATCATGGGCAGGATGCGGTTCGCCGCCATGGACACGATATAGCCAAGGACAATGCCCAGCACGCCGCCCAGGGCGGACGTTGTGGCGGCTTCCACCACGAACTGAGACAGGATGACCCGCTCCTTGGCACCCAGCGCCTTGCGGATGCCGATCTCCCGGGTACGCTCCGTCACCGACACCAGCATGATGTTCATAATGCCGATGCCGCCCACCAGCAGCGAGATGCTGGCAATGCCGGTCAGGACAACGATGACCATGTTGATCATGTTGTTCATCTCTTCCAGCCACTCGCTGGCACTGTAAATATAGTAAGCGTTGTCACTTTTGAACAGGTCGTACAGGCCGCTTTCCATCGCCGATTTTGCCTCGTTGGCCCGGCTCTCGTCCTTCATAATGGCGATAAAGTTGTTGGCGCTGGACTGGTTGGAAAGCCGCATGGCCGTGCTGTACGGCAGGAAGATGCAGTCATCGTCCGAGCCCTGCTGCAGGCTCTCATCCGTCACCTTGGCGCTCAGCACGCCCACGATGCGGAACTTGTAGGCTCCCAGCTTGATGGTCTGGCCCACCGCGTTGCCGCCGTAAGCCACCCGGTTGAGGTACGCGCCAATAACGCAGACCTGCTTGTTGTCCTTGATGTCCATGTACTGCAAGCCGCGTCCCTGGGCAACGGTGTAGCTCTTCATGCTCGTGTAGTTTTCGTCCACACCGTAAACATTGGTGCCGTAACGGTAGGTCGTGGTGCCTACCTTGGGGATATTGTTGCTGAAATCGATCTGGGGTGAAACAGCAGAGATCAGTTCCTTGTTCTTGTCCGCGATCTTATACACATCCTCCACCGAGACGGTGCGGGAACCGTAACCCCAGATCTGGACAGACAGTGTATTCGTGCCCAAAGCGGAAAAGCTGTCCCGCATACTCTTGGTCATGCCGTTGCCCAGACCCACGATGACGATGACCGCCATCACGCCGATGATGATGCCCAGCATGGTCAGAAAGGTACGCAGCTTGTTGCTCCAGACATTCTGGATGGCCTGGCGGAAGGTTTCAATGATCATGCGTTCCCCTCCTGTTCTGCCCTTTTGGCGGCTTCCACGGTCTCTTCCGGCATCAGGACCGGCTGGACAATGGCTTGCGGTGCATGGGAATCACCATCGTAGACCACCTGACCATCCTCCAGCCGGATGATACGGTCAGCCTGCACGGCAATGGAGTTATCGTGCGTGATGAGCACCACGGTGTGCCCCTGCTCGTGCAGCTGCTGCAGCATTCCCAGCACCTCGCGGCCGGTGTGGCTGTCCAGCGCGCCGGTAGGCTCGTCGGCCAGGATGACCGCCGGGTTGCGCACCAACGCCCGGGCAATAGACACACGTTGCTGCTGGCCGCCCGAAAGCTGGTTCGGCTTGTTTTTCAGCTTGTCGCCCAGACCCACCTGTTCCAGCACCTCTTTGGCGCGGCGGTGGCGCTCGGCGCGGGGAATGCCCGCATAGACCAGCGGCACCTCCACGTTTTCCAATAAGTTTAATTTGGGCAGAAGATTATACTGCTGGAAGATAAAACCCAGCATCTCGTTGCGGATGGAGGCCAGCTCGTTGCGGCTCATCTTGCCCACATCCCTGCCGTTCAGCCGGTAAGTGCCCGCTGTGGGCACGTCCAGACAGCCGATGATGTTCATGCAGGTGGATTTGCCGGAGCCCGACTGGCCCACGATGGCAACGAACTCC
>CALDLZ010000007.1 GCA_937915335.1 uncultured Faecalibacterium sp. | reverse complement strand
CCATCCACACAAAGTAGGGATAGGCCAGCTTTTTATCGTAAATTTTCATCATTTCCCATTCAGCCCTCCGAACGTGCCATGATATGGATCTCGTTGGGGCCAATGCGCATGCCAATGGTCTCACCGGGGGTGCAGGCGCGGGTAGAATGGATCAGCCACTCACGGCCCTCGCACTCAACATGCATCTCAAAGTGAACGCCCTTGAAGATAACATCGTTGACCACGCCCACAAGCTGGCCCTCCACAGGACTGACCACCTCGATATCCTCGGGGCGGACGACCACCTGCACGCTCTGCTCACGGGCAAAGCCACGATCCACGCAAGGGAACTCCACGCCCGAGAAGGAAACCAGGAAGTCGCGGTGCATCACACCGTCCACAATGTTGGAATCACCGATGAAGTCGGCCACAAAGGCGTTCTTGGGCTCGTTGTAGATATCCTCAGGGGTGCCGATCTGCTGCACCTTGCCACCGTTCATCACAACGACGGTGTCAGACATGGTCAGGGCCTCTTCCTGATCGTGGGTGACATAGATAAAGGTAATGTTCATCTCACGCTGCAGGCGCTTGAGTTCCAGCTGCATCTCCTTGCGCAGCTTGAGATCCAGTGCACCCAGAGGCTCGTCCAGCAGCAGGATCTCGGGCTCATTGACCAGACTGCGGGCAATGGCAACACGCTGCTGCTGGCCACCGGACATCTGGCCGATGCTGCGGCGCTCGAAGCCCTTCAGGCCGACCACCTCCAGCATATCACGCACCTTGCGGCGGATGGTCTCTTCGTCCATTTTTTTCAGGCGCAGGCCAAAGGCGACGTTCTCGAACACGTTCAGGTGCGGGAACAGCGCGTACTTCTGGAACACGGTGTTCACCGGACGCTTATAAGGCGGCACTCCGGTAATGTCCTCGCCCTTCAGCAGGACCTGGCCCGCGTTCGGTTCCAGAAAACCTGCGATCAGCCGCAGGGTGGTGGTTTTGCCGCAGCCGGAGGATCCCAGCAGCGTCACAAACTCTTTGTCATGGATGTCCAGGTTCAGCCCATCCAGGATGCGCTGACCATCAAATTCCACTACGATATCCCGCAGTGAAACGATCACCGAGTTGTTCATTCTTTTACTTATCCTCCTTAAACTCAGATACGAAAAAAGACAGGGTATTACCCCATCTCTCGTACCAGGGTGACCCAGCCCCGCACAACATCCATGACGACCGTAATATTGCGCAGTTATTCTGCCCTGTCATTGTTTATCATAAACAATCCGGGGGCAAATGTCAATCACTCTGTCGAGGTTTGCCGAAACTTTACATTGAGCGCAGTCAAAACCACCGGCTAAGCCGGTGGCTTGAGTAAGCCCTAGAAGGGCATAA
>CALDLZ010000006.1 GCA_937915335.1 uncultured Faecalibacterium sp. | reverse complement strand
GCAAGTGGTGAAGCAAAGACGGTCGGTGCGAAGTTTTACCAGAAAAAGCAGTACAAGGATGCCTATGCAGCCGCTAAACGTGGCCAGAAAACCAGCAAGCAGGCAGCGGCGGCAGCGAACACCATTACGGAGAAAGCGAAAGCGGCGATACAGGAGATCGTTGTGAAAAACAAAGCCCTGTGGGTCGGTATTGGTGTGGGTATCCTGCTGGTGATGGTCATGCTGGGAGCCTTTTCAAGCTGCGGCGCAGCAGTGCAGGGAACGGGCAGCACCTTTGTGGGAACGACCTACCCCAGCAAGGATGCCGACATGAAAGGTGCGGAAGAAGATTATCTGGAACTGGAAAAGGAACTGGATAAGCAGATTCGGCAGATGGAATCCACCCATCCGGGCTATGACGAATATCGCTATCAGCTTGACGAGATCGGGCATGACCCGTATCAGCTTATATCCCATTTGACTGCGGTTTATGAGCAGTTCACCAGAGGACAGGTCAAGCCTGTTATCAAGGAACTGTTCAAGCAGCAGTATCTTCTGAAAGTCTGGGAAACGATTGAAATCCGTACCCGTATGGAAACCAGAGTCGGGGTCCGGTCAACGGTGGATGCCTTTGGAAATGTCAGCATGGAAACCTATACATATGAGGAAGAGGTAGAGTACGAATACAAAATCCTCAATATCCTGTTGAAAAACAAGGGCTTTGATACCATTGCACGGAAGAATATGAACCAGAAGCAGACCGGGCGGTACGATGCCTATAACCTGACCTACGGGAATCGCCCGGAACTGTTCGGCGCAGGCTCCCCGACTTACAGCGGCGGCACAACGGGCAGTATCGGTAAAGGCGGCGGTGCTGGCGGTTCCGGCGGTGGTTTCAAATACGATATTCCATCGGAAGCCCTGTCGGATGAAAAGTTCGCAAGGATGATCGAGGAAGCCGAAAAGTATCTCGGTATGCCATATGTGTGGGGCGGCAGTTCCCCAAGCACCAGTTTTGACTGCTCCGGCTTCGTCTGCTGGGTCATCAATAACTGCGGCAATGGGTGGAGCGTTGGGCGCACAACGGCCAACGGCCTGCGCGGGAAATGCAGCTATGTTTCCCCTGCGGATGCACAGCCCGGTGACTTGATCTTCTTCGAGAAAACCTATAACACCGTTGGTGCGTCGCACGTTGGCATCTATGTCGGCGATGGCATGATGATCCACTGCGGCGACCCCATTTCCTATACCAGCATCAATTCAACCTACTGGCAGAGCCACTTCCTGGGCTTTGGCAGAATCAACTAAGGAGGGCCGATGGGCAAGAAATTACAGAAGTTTCTGGATGAAGCAGAAAAGACCGAACGGCAGATTGCAGAACTGGAGGAGCATTTGAAAACCATCCGAGCTGCACAGAAAAAGGAAGAGGACAGCGAGATCATTCGTGCCATCCGTAGCACCAAGATGGGCGGGCGTGAACTGCTGGCTCTGCTGGACAACATTCAGGCGGGCAATGTGACGTTCCTGACCGCCGAGAACAAGGCTTCGGAAGAAGCAGAAATGGAGGAAGCGATTGCGAAAGATGCTTAAAAAGCTGGGCGTTGTTATTCCCAGCACAGTTCTGACCCTGCTGATGGCACTGGGTTTTTCCACTCCGGCCTTTGCCTATGTGGATACTACCGAAGTAGTGGAAGAACCTGCGCAGGTAGTTGAGGAAGAGGAACCGACCGAGGAAGAGAATATTCCGTTCACCATCGCTGGCAACGGCGAGGTGGAGGACAACATCGTAGATGACCCCAGCAAGGAGTTTTTTACCGTCAAGACCAAGGACGGCAACACGTTCTTCCTGGTAATCGACCGGGCACGAACCAGTGAAAACGTCTATATGCTCTCGATGATCGACGAATACGATTTGCAGGAGTTTCTGGACGATGAAGAGCGGAACGGCAAGCAGGAAGAAGAAACGCCTGCAGTAGTGCTGCCCGAAACACAGGCGGAGCCTGAACCAGAGGTGGAAATCGAGGAAGAGGAAGAACCCAGCGGCAATATGAATCAGATTCTGCTGCTGGTGTTCGTGGCGGCACTGGGCGGTGCAGGCGCGTTCTTCTACTTCTACATTTATAAGCCGAAGCCGAAAGAGGACACGCCGAAAAGCGAGAACATGGAAACCGACCAGAGTCTTGCAACCGTGAACGAGGATAACCTGCCGGACAGCGGAAATGACACATAAGAAAACCGTAACATAAGGATGCAGGGGTAGTCGAAAGGCTATCCCTGTTTTTTCAAAAAAGGAGAGAAAAGTTGAAATATCTGGTGATTGCAGAAAAACCGAGCGTATCGAAATCCATTGCCAAGGTGATCGGTGCCTACCGACAGGAGGACGGGTATCTGGAGGGTGGGGATTGCGTGGTGAGCTGGTGTCTGGGGCATCTGGCGGAGTATGCAGCCCCGGAATACTACGATGAACGCTATGAGAACTGGCGTTTTGAGGATTTGCCGATTCTCCCCACCGAGTGGAAACTGCTGGTACATAATACCAAGAAGCCGCAGTTCAATGTCCTGCGTAAACTCCTCCGCAGTAAGAAATTTGATTATGTGGTGAACGCCTGCGATGCAGGGCGCGAGGGTGAAGCAATTTTCCGCCGCGTGTATGCGCTTGCCGGAAGCAATCTCCCCATCAAGCGGCTGTGGATCAGCAGCATGGAGGATGCCGCCATTCAGCAGGGCTTTGAAAACCTGAAAGATGGCGCGGCCTACGACAACCTGTTTGCAGCGTCCGAGTGCAGAGCAAAAGCAGACTGGCTGATCGGCATGAACGGAACCCGTGCTTTTACAAAAAAGTACGGCAGAAAGCAGACCATTGGCCGTGTACAGACCCCGACACTGGCGATGCTGGCTGAACGGCAGGCCAAAATCCAGAACTTCGTAAAAGAACCCTATTACAAAGTGGAACTGTTTGGCGCAGGTATCGTGGCGGTATCGGAACAGATGGCGCAGGAGCAGGATGCCGATACCGTGCAGGCCGCTTGTGATGGTCAGTGCGCGGTGGTCGGCAGCATCGAGCGCAAACGAGTGGAAAAGAATCCCCCGAAGCTGTATGACCTGACGACCTTGCAGCGAGAAGCCAACCGCTACTACGGCATGACCGCCAGCCAGACCTTGCAGGCGTTGCAGGAATTGTACGAGGAAAAGCTGGTAACGTACCCCAGAACGGACAGCCAGTTTGTGACCGAGGATATGCGCAAGACAGTGGAATCTCTGGTATTGGCCTTGGATGGCACGGCGGCAGATGTAAGTCGCGTTATCGACAACAGCAAGGTCACAGACCATCATGCGATCCTGCCGACAATGCAGAGCGTAAAATGCAGCAAGGAAAAACTGTCCGAAACCAAACAGCGGATTCTTTCGCTTATCATCTGGAAACTGGTGCAGGCTGTGCAGCCGCCGTTCATCTATGAGGATGTGTTTGTGACGATATGCTGTCAGGGACAGAATTTTACAGCAAAGTATAAGAACGTTCTGCAGCCCGGTTATACTACAAAACCTGTTCCGCTTGTGGAGCCGGAGAAGAACAAGGATGCGTCACTTCCGAACGATCTGGAGCAGGGGATGGTTATTCCGGTGGTACGGGCAGAGAAAAAGCAGGGCTTTACTTCACCGCCGAAAGTCTACACCGAAGATACCCTGCTGTCGGCCATGGAAACAGCAGGTAACAAGGAATTTGAAAAGGACACGGTGAAGAAAGGTCTGGGAACCCCTGCAACGCGCGCCGCAATTCTGGAAAAGCTGGTATCCTCCGGCTATGTGCAGCGCAAGGGCAAGCAGATGATTCCAACAGAGGACGGTGTGGCCGCAATCCGCAATATCCCGGACTACCTGAAATCTGCCAGCATGACAGCTGAGTGGGAAAATGACCTGCTGCGGATGGAACGCGGTAAAATTAAAC
>CALDLZ010000005.1 GCA_937915335.1 uncultured Faecalibacterium sp. | reverse complement strand
ACATTTTTGAGGGTATCCTCCATAGTAAAAATGGAAGAAAGATGCAAAATTATATCGTTTATACGTTTCTTTTTTGATAATGGCACACTTGAAGGACTGCTTATGTCCTTGCAAAAATTCGATTGATTTCTTGTCGTTTGAGTTTTAAATCAGAATGCACGTATCTTTTTAACGTGATACTCGGATTTGAATGTCCCAGAAGTTCGCTAAGCGTTTTAATGTCGCACCTTGCCTGAAGACAGGTGGTGGCGAATGTATGTCGTAGGGTGTGGGGGCGCACAAGATGGACGGACGCCTGCCTCAGATAGGCTTTCAGACTTTTTCGGTAACAACGTGGCTCAACAGGTTTTTGATCATTCCCTGATAAAAACCATGCATTTGAAGGAAAGGCCGAATGGAGTTTTCTCAAGACAACAAGAATGTGTTTGGAAAGCGGAATTTCTCTATGTGATGTGCGTGTTTTGGGGGGCTGAATCACAACTTTTGTGTGTCCATTTCCGCAGGAAATTCGGATGACCGTACGATTGATCTGTACCGTTCCAGAGTTCAAATCAAAATCGCTCCATTTCAGGCCACATATCTCCCCGATTCGTAGTCCGGATTCTATTCCAAGTAGAATCCCAACCTTCCGCGGACTTGGATTGGCAAGAATGTATGCACACAATTGATTCTGTTCGGCAGGTGTCAGCGGTTTTGTAGTTTGTGGCTTTTCTTGTGGAAGAGCAACGCGAATTTCCACGGGGCGCATCAGGTGCAGATGAACAGCATATTTACAAATGCGGCGCAACATGGAAAGGCACTCCTTGGCCGAAGAATGCCCTAAAGGCTGATGTTTTGTTCCGGTAGCGGTAATGATAGCTTCCAAAGCGCGCTCCATAAGTTCCTCGTTAAGGGATTCTACGGAAAAATCACCTAACATGGGAAGCAGATACTTGTGCAGGGTGTAATGGTAATGTGCGTAGGTAGATTCTTTTATGCCGGGCTTTACAGAATGCAGCCAATTTTCGGCCAACTCAAAAAAGGTCAGACCCGATGAAGACAAGCGGTAGAATCCGACTTCGGCTTTTTTATAAAGCAGTGCCTGCTTCACGGCTGCGTACGATTGTCCATAAATGTAACCCCAACACGCTTTACCGTCAGGAGTACGGGATTTGATGTACCGTCCCTCCCACCGTCCATCTTTTCGCTTATGGATGTTTTCGCCGCGTTTTGCCATGATAAGCCCTCCTATTGAATTTGACCCCTAATTGACTGCTTATATGACATCTTCCTTGTGGAAGATGTCAATTTCTAAAATTCTTGGATACATTGCAAATAAAAAGTGAAAATGTTCGGTGGTTTTTCTGCGTAAAAACGCAACAAGAGTGTAACAGCACATTGTAACTTTCGCTATTTTATGATAAAATGGCTGGTAGAAAACGGCAAGATTGCGGAATGTTTGGTATCCTCCATTTTTACTATGGAGGATACCTTTTTCTTGTGCTTCAATCCATTTATCAAGATAAAATGATTCTTTGAATATACGGCACGCCGTACACAAAAACGACCTGTTTCCGCTAATATCTACCAAAAAGGAGGACGGATGCATGATATTAGCGACAGATGAAGATGCAAAGGTAAAAGATGCTGTTGCTATGCGCTTTCAAGAACTTTGCGAAGAGCACGGCATAAGCCCAAATGGTCTCGCCGTTCGTTCCGGTGTTACTCCGTCCACCGTTTACAGTATGCTTGATTCTTCTCAGCACAGTGTCACCGTTCCAACCGTCAAAAAGCTGTGTGATGGTCTTGGAATTACGCTTGCAGAATTTTTTGACGATCCGATTTTCACTGCAATCGATCAGGAAATTCGGTAAAAAGTCCATCTCCATTTGTAATATAGAGAAGTCTCTCTATATCATATCGGAAAGTGCTTCGTGCATTTTTCTGCTCCGCCCGCATTGCCACCATTGACAACGAAAGGACGAAGGATCATGAAAAAGAAGTTGATCATGTACGAACCCAGCCCCGGCAGTCAAATGACTGTTCTCTGACCCTGTGGTGCGACCTTTGGCTGCATCATTCTGTGGTCGGAGGGCTGGCATATGATGTATTATGATCAGTTCGACACAGGCAAGCGTATCCAAAAGCTGCGCAGAGAGCGTTATCTGACGCAGGAGGAGCTGGCTATCAAGCTGAATATCAGTGACCGTCACCTCCGCAGTCTGGAGAGAGGGGAATATACACCATCTATTGATTTGTTTGTTGAAATTGCCGCGTTCTTCGATGTGACGCTGGATCATCTGATTATGGGAAAGTCATTGTCTGACCAAGAAGAAAGCTTACGAAACAAGTTGCAGCAGAAGCGTTTGGCAAACCAAAAGCTCCGTTTGAAATTGCAGCGTATTGTACAGAATTTGTCTGCAATCGCCGAAGAACTTTAACAACATATAAATTGCGTCCCTCTGGGCAGGCAGCGTCACGCTGCTTGTTCAGAGGGGCGTTTTTGCTTTTACGTTCAAAAAATTGTTTTTGAAAAGTTCTTGTTTTATCGTATTTTCGGCAAAATTAAAATGTCGTATTATCGTTATTCTAGCGTCGAAACCGGAAGCGATACTTCCGGTTTTTCAGGCTCAAAAACCGGAGGTACGACCTCCTAAAAAAGCGTTCAGTTTTCAGGTACACTATGGTCACAGCAAGGGCAACACCCCAAACGGGGAGAAGCCAAGAGCTGTAAGGCGTACCTTGAAAACTGAATATCAGTCCCTCGGACAAAACAATGAAACTTCCGTAACTCGCGGCCCGGCCATAAAGAAGGCGGGGTGGCTGAAAGGCCAATGACGGCGTGGGTGAAACTCCCCGCTGACCGAGGTGTATTCCAACTCCACCGGGCGTCGAGGACAAATAGGGTGGAAAACTTAAAACCAAACTTCAAAGCCCACGACCGGGATTCTTCAGAATCAAGGCCGTGGGCTTTTTCCATACCGAACATTCATAATAACAACACGAGGTAATGACTATGAGCCGTAATACTATTCGCAAGCACGATGAATCGACCCTGACCACCCTCTGCCCAAACTGTTTGAATGCGTTTCGGAACACGCGCGGCATTCGTGTCCGCCGTGCCAATCCTAATCAGCAAGTCAAGGAACCCTGCACTTACTGCCAGACCCGCTTTGGGTTTGACTACTACATCCAGCCCATCAGTCCGAAAGCCACCTACTTCAAGAAAGGACGGTTCGATGATGAATTTGAATGCGCTTAAAGTTGACCCGGAGTTTCAGGGCAAAATTCCACCGCTCACCTTTGAAGAACTGAACCAGCTTGAAGCGAACATCCTGCGGGATGGCCGTATCATCAACCCCATCATCGTATGGGAAGGGCTAATCGTAGATGGACACAACCGCTTCACCATCGCCAAGAAGCACCCGGAAATCCCTTTCACGGTTCACGAGAAAGAGTTTGCCAACCGCTATGAAGCAATCATCTGGATTTGCAAGAACCAGTTGGGGCGGCGCAACCTCACCCCGGAACAGAAAAAGTACCTTGTTGGAAAACAGTATGAAGCCGAAAAATCTTCTCATGGCGAAACACGAAAGGAATTTCATGACAAAACCGGACGCTTTCACCGGAGTTATCAAATTGATAACTCCGGTAACGTCAAAAAAACGTGTGACCGAATCGCTGCCGAAAACAATATGAGTGGGATTTCTGTTATAAGAGCAGAATCCTTTGCCAAAGGCGTAGACGCTGCCGAAGAAGCCGTTCCCGGCATACGGCAGAAAGTGCTTTCCGGTGAGGTCAAACCGACCGCCGCCGAAGTCGCGTCCATTGCTCGCGCCCCTCCCGAAGAGCGTCCTGCACTGGTGGCTGCAATCTGCAAAGCCAAAGAGCCTAAGCCCCCAAAGCCGCCTGCACCAAAACAGAAAGTTCCCCCAGTCGTGGCCACATCGCTGCCCGATGCCAGTACATCCGATAAAGAATCCTTTGACGAAGAACCAACGTCTGCTCCTGCTCCATCCGAGCCAACTTTTCCACAAAAGGAGAACGAATCGTTGAAAGTTGACCGTCAGCAAATTCTTGAAATTGCAAACAATCGCTACCATGCCAAGCAGCTTGCCGATGGTGCCGCGATGCTTTGCGAGGTGTCGGGTGCTGCCAATACCATGATACGCCGCTGGGAGAGCGTTTTTCGGGATTACCCCGACATTCTGACCGATGCAGAAAACCGTTCTGCTGTCAAACGAAACATCCAGAAAGTCAAAGACTATCTGCAAAAATTGGAGGAAAAGATATGAACAATATGAACTGCGTCAGCACCATGCCCGAAGTCATGCCCGAAATCACCGATGAAGCTATCATTGAAGCACTTTTTGCCCAGCGGCCTTACGAGGAAAAAGTCATCAACAGTGCTTTCCTTGAAATCCCTGCCGACTATCAGCGTGAGCTGAACATTCCGAATGTTGAGAAGATGTCGGCAGAGTTCACCGAATTGATTGCCAATCCGCCCAAGGTCAGTTACCGGGATGGCCACTACTTTGTGTTCGATGGCCAGCACACCATTGTGACCCGAAAAACTATGAACGGCGGCAACGACCTTCCCATCATCTGCAAGGTGTATACCGGGCTGACGAAGGAGGAAGAAGCCATCCTCTTTTCCAAACAGACAGGCGTTTCCCGACCGCTGACTGCTGGCGCAGAACTTCGCGCCGCTCTGGTCGGTAAGGATGCAGAATCCATTGCCTTCCTGAATGCCACCGAGAGTACCGGCTTGCAGCTGGGTCTGGATGCCTACCGCGCACCATGGAAGATCATCTGCATCCGCACGGCCTTCAAGGAATACAAAACCTATGGCGCAGACCTCTACAAAGAAGCCCTGACCATGCTGGCGCGTGGCTGGGAGGGCGACCCGGATTCGCTTCGCTCCGGCATCCTGCGGGGCATGGTTCGCTTCGTGGCTTTGTATCAGGGCGAATATGACCCGGAACGTCTGGTGAAACGTCTGCAT
>CALDLZ010000004.1 GCA_937915335.1 uncultured Faecalibacterium sp. | reverse complement strand
AGAATGTCGCTGGTTTCCGTAAGGCAATCGACGAGCTGGGCCTGAACGTTTCTTCCTGCACTGCTTCTACCTCTCCCATGCTGCCTGGCCAGCCGGGTGAGTACCTGTGCAACCCTGACGACTACAAGAAAATCGTCGAGGATTGCCGCAAGCTCGATTGCGACATGCTGCGTATTGGTATGCTGCCGATGACCTGCATGGGCAGCTATCAAAAGGCCGTTGACTTCGCCAAGGAGGCAAACGAGTATGCTCTGAAGCTGAAGGAAGATGGTATTGATCTATACTATCACAACCATCATGTCGAGTTTACCCGTTATGACGGCGAGTTGCTGCTGGACATTATTCGTGCAAATGCTCCTGCCTTGGGCTTTGAGCTTGATTGCCATTGGATCCACCGCGGCGGCGAGGATCCCGTCAAGTTTATTAAGAAATATGCTGGCAGTATCCGTCTGGTTCACCTGAAGGATTACCGTGTCGGTGAGATGCCGCTGCCCGAGGGTGGTTTGGATTTGACCAGCAAGGAGTCCATGATGAAGTTTATGGGCAACTTCACCAATATCATTCAGTTTGCTGAAGTTGGTGAAGGCAATCTGGATATGCCCGCTATCATCCAGGCTGGCCTGGAAGGCGGCGGTGAGTACTTCCTGGTTGAGCAGGATGATTGCTATGGTCGTGATCCGTTCGAGAGCCTGAAGATCAGCCACGACAATCTGGTCAAGATGGGCTACGGCGACTGGTTCTAATCCGGACGTTGAATGTCTCTCCTGAGATAACGCATTGAAATCGGTGCTGTTTTGCAGAAATGCAGAGCGGCACCGATTTTTTGCGTATATGGAGAGCGAGTTTGTAATACGCTCCAAAATGTTGAAAATATTTTGTGCAATTTTCATAGTTTTCTAATTGAACTTTTGGTGGTACAATAGATGTGAAAATTCATAACCGCTGGAGGAACTACATGGCCGAAAAAAGTATTGAGCTGGATAGTGTGGAGATCGCTGCTGCCGTGTTCGGCAACTGTGACCGCAACATTCGTCTATTGGAAAAGGAATTCTCAGTCACGGCAGTCTGCCGGGGAACGATGCTTCGCATCACCGGCGAGGATGCCAATGTGGCCGCAGCTGTGCGTGCCGTGGAGGGAATGCTGCTTCTGATCGAAAACCACACACCGCTGGAGGACCAGACAGTACGTTACTGCCTGAGCCTTGCCCATGATGGAAAGGAACAGCGGGTTCGGGAACTGACCGAGGACTTTGTCACGGTCACGGTCAAGGGCCGGCCGATCCGTCCCAAGACGCTGGGCCAGAAGGAGTACCTGAACGCTATCCGCAAGAATGCTGTAACCTTCGGTGTGGGTCCCGCTGGTACGGGCAAGACCTATCTGGCAGTGGCTATGGCTGTGAAGGCCTTCAAGGCAAAGGATGTTTCCCGTATTGTGCTGACCCGTCCCGCTGTGGAAGCGGGCGAGAAGCTGGGCTTCCTGCCCGGTGACTTACAGCAGAAGGTTGATCCTTATCTACGGCCCCTTTATGACGGCTTGTTTGATATGCTGGGTGCGGAGACCTATGAGCGCCTGGTGGAAAAGCAGATCATCGAGGTGGCACCGCTGGCCTATATGCGCGGCCGCACGCTGGACGATTCCTTCATCATTCTGGATGAGGCACAAAACACAACACCGGAGCAGATGAAGATGTTCCTGACCCGTATGGGTGTGGGCTCCAAGGTGGTCGTAACCGGCGATGTGACTCAGATCGACCTGCCCGACCGTACCCGCAGCGGACTGGTGGATGCACTGCATATTCTCAAGAATGTGGAAGGCATTGCACAGTGTTATTTTACAGAGAAGGATGTCGTGCGCCATCGTCTGGTGCAGGAGATCATCAAAGCATACGAAGCGGCCGCACATCCGGCCAAGCGCTGAAACAGGTGCGGAAGGCTGCAATTGCAGCGTAAAATGAAGGGAGAGGAATGTTATGTCCAATAAAGTTTTGATCACCAATTCACAGAAGGCCGTGAAAGTGCCTTCGGGCCTGCGTATTCTGATCCGCCGCGCCTGCAACGCTGTGCTGGAAT
>CALDLZ010000003.1 GCA_937915335.1 uncultured Faecalibacterium sp. | reverse complement strand
AACCTTGCCCGGGAAATCAATGAACAGGCCAAAGCAGGTGCCGCCATCCCGCACCAGCAGGAAATTGTGCGCGCCATAGAAGGAAAGCTTGTCCTCGCTGTGGCGGGATTCGTCGGTGTTGTTGGTGATATAGTGCCAGCCCCGTTTGTTGATGCCGCGGGGCATTTCGCCCAGGCCATAGACCACGGCATGCTCACTGAGCGTGAACTGCCAGCCGCTGCCGTCAGGGGTCAGAAAGGGAACGGGGCCGCTTTCCACCGGCAGGGTCTGCACGACACTCTCGGTGGGGAAGGGATGCCCGAAAGAAAAACGCTGGATCACAGAGAAAACCTCCTTACGATTGCTTCATTTCCATTGTAATCATACGGCAGAAACCAGCCCGGGGCAAGGGACAAAACGGGCTGAAAAATACAACAAAACAGGCGCTTTGTGGCGTGCGCAACAGCCGATACTATCTTATATCCCAATTACACTTCCCACACGAAATGGATTGCAAACTGTCGAAGGGCTTGTTATAATAAAAGGTACTCTGAAAAGGGAGGAGTTTCCATGTATCGAAACGGCATCAAGCGACTGCTGGCGGTCATTTTGTCCCTTTGCGGCATGATCGTGCTCTCGCCGCTGCTGCTCATCCTCTGCATTGCCATCAAGATCGACTCTCCGGGGCCGATCCTGTTCAAGCAGAAGCGGGTGGGCATCCACAAACAATATTTCAATATCCTCAAATTTCGCACCATGCGCATTGATACCCCCCACGATATGCCCACTCACATGCTGAAAGACCCGGATCAGTATATCACTCGGATGGGACACTTCCTGCGCAAGACCAGCCTGGACGAGCTGCCCCAGCTCTGGAACATCTTTGTGGGCGATATGGCTGTCATCGGCCCGCGCCCGGCCCTTTGGAACCAGTATGACCTGCTGGCCGAGCGGGATAAGTACGGCGCAAACGATGTCCGTCCCGGCCTG
The DNA here is from genome assembly GCA_937915335.1 of uncultured Faecalibacterium sp. GTDB lineage: Bacteria > Bacillota > Clostridia > Oscillospirales > Ruminococcaceae > Faecalibacterium. The sequence continues at coordinate 2,544 of CALDLZ010000003.1, read as the reverse complement.
ACCGGCTGGGCCCAGATCCATGGCCGTGATGAGCTGGAGATCGTGGACAAGGCCCGGCTGGATGGCTACTATGTGGAGCATCTGAGCTTTGGTATGGACGTGAAGTGCTTCTTCGGCACCATCAAGGCGGTTCTCGACCACGACGGTGTGGTTGAGGGCGGTACTGGCACGCTTCACGAAGAGAAAAAGGATTGATTTATCCCCTGAAAAGCGTATAATAAAACAGTATAAGACATCAAAGGAGGATTTCCATGGATCGCACCTACATCAACGAGGTACAAAAGGAAATTGGCAATACTGTCAAGGTACAGGGCTTTATTGAAAACCTGCGTAACAGCAAGTACATGGCCTTTATCGTACTGAAGGATATTACCGGCAAGCTGCAGATCACCATTGAGAAGGAGGATCACCCTGATCTGGTGGGCACCATCGATCAGCTGACCCCCGATTCTGTTATCACCGTCACCGGCAAGGTCGTGGCAAATGACTACGTCAAGATGGGCGGTATCGAGATGATCCCCGAGGCCATCCAGGTGGAGAGCATCGCTGACGCTCTGCCCATCGCCCGCAAGGCCATCGCCGCCACCAAGAAGAAGAAGGCCGTCGAGCGTTCCAGCATCGACCAGCGCATCGACTACCGCTGGATCGACCTGCGCACCGACGAGAATCAGCTGATGTTCAAGGCCCAGAGCTGCATGGTCAACGCCATGCGCAAGTTCCTGCTGGACCGCAACTTCATCGAGATCCACACCCCCAAGCTGATCGCTGCTGCCAGTGAGAGCGGCTCCGAGGTGTTCAAGGTGGATTACTTCGACCGCAACGCCTATCTGGCACAGAGCCCCCAGTTCTATAAGCAGATGGCGATGGCTGCCGGCTTCGAGCGCATCTTTGAGACCGGCCCCGTGTTCCGTGCCGAGAAGAGCTACACCAACAAGCACGCTACCGAGTTCTCCGGCTTCGACCTGGAGTTCAGCTACATCACCTCGTATAAGGATGTCATGGCCATGGAGGAGCAGCTGCTCAAGGCTGGCCTGCAGGCTGTGAAGGACGCTTACGGCGACCAGATCCAGGAGCTGTTCGGCAAAGAAGTTATTGTGCCCGAGACCCCGTTCCCCGTGGTCAAGCTGGCCGACCTGTACAAGGGTCTGGAAGAGGACTTCGGCTACACGGTGGATGACTCCGAGAAGGGCGACCTGACCACCGAGGCCGAGCGCCTGAGCTATGAGTGGGTGAAGAAGCACTACAACCACGAGTTCCTCTTTGTCACCGATTACGATGCCGAGAAGCGTGCCTTCTACCACATGCGCGATGAGAACGGCGTGCCCCAGGGCTACGACCTGATCTGGCGCGGTGTCGAGATCACCACCGGTGCCCAGCGTGAGCACCGCTACGAGGTGCTGAAGAAGCAGGCAGAGGAGAAGGGCCTGGCCGAGGATGTCAAGTTCTATCTGGAGTTCTTCCAGTATGGCTGCCCCCCGCACGGTGGCTTTGGTCTGGGCATCGACCGTCTGACCATGCTGCTGGTTGGCGAGAGCATCAAGGACGCGGAGTTCCTGTTCCGCGGCCCCAACCGTCTGACCCCGTAAGGGCGGAGGTGTTCGTATGAACGCCGCTGACCATTATGTGACCCGTTATCTGGAAGCAAGGGATCTGGACCAGTACAACGCGCTGCTCCGGTATACCTTTCAGGTCACGGAGGAAGAGCTGACCGCCACGGGCTGGAAGGATGACGAGATCAAACAGTCCAAGTTTCCGGTGCTGGAACGCGCCGATGTGCTGGGCTGTTTTGATGGGGATACGCTGGTGTCCCAGTTCGCCGTCTACCCGCTGAAAATGAACATCTACGACACGGTCTATCATGTGGGCTTTGTCACCAGTGTCTGTACCTACCCGGAGTACACCGGGCAGGGGATTATGAAGCACCTGATGATCAAGGGTTTGACCCAGATGCACGAGGAGGGCAAATCCTTCGCCCTGCTCTATCCATACAGCATCCCGCTGTACCATCATCTGGGCTGGGAGATCGTCTCCAACAAGATCTCGTTCAACATCAAGGATCGGCAGATCCCTACAAAAGTCAAAGCGCCCGGCTATGTCCGGCGTGTGAGCTGGGATAACACCGAGTTCCATGAGCTGCACTCCCATTTCGCGTCCATCACACACGGCTGTCTGTTCCGCAACAGTCTGGCCTGGGAGGAATACTGGCGTTGGGACGAGGACGATACCAACGTTGCGGTCTACTACAACGTCAAGGATAAGCCCTGCGGCTACATGGTCTACCTCATCAAGAACGACATCATGCACATCAAGGAAATGGTGTACCTGAACCGTGAGGCCCAGAAGGGTCTGTGGGAGTACATCCACGCCCATGATTCCATGATCGATGAGGTGCACGGCAGTACCTATTTTAGCGAGCCCATCGCCTTTGAGATGGACGACGGCGACATCAAGGAGAGCATCCGCCCCTACGCCATGGGCCGCATCATCGACGTGGAGGATTTTCTCGAAAACTACCCCTGCGATCCAGACGGCGGCACCCTCTGA
>CALDLZ010000002.1 GCA_937915335.1 uncultured Faecalibacterium sp. | reverse complement strand
ACCGTCTGGCGCAGGATTTCTCCCTGCGTTACCCGCTGGTGGATGGTCAGGGTAACTTCGGTTCCGTCGATGGCGACCCCCCGGCTGCTTACCGTTACACCGAGGCCCGCATGAGCCGCATGGCCGTGGAGATGTTGACCGATATCGAGAAGGATACCATCGACTGGGACCCCAACTTCGATGAGACAAAGAAGGAGCCCAGCGTCCTGCCCTGCCGTTTCCCCAACCTGCTGGTCAACGGCAGCCAGGGCATCGCTGTTGGTATGGCGACCAATATCCCGCCCCACAACCTGAGCGAGGTCATTGATGGCTGTGTGGCCTATATCGAGAACCCGGACATCGACCTGCCCGGCCTGATGGAACACATCAAGGGACCCGACTTCCCCACCGCCGGCATCATCATGGGCCGCAGCGGCATCCGTGCCGCTTACGCCACCGGCCGCGGCAAGATCACCCTGCGTGGCCGTGCCACCATCGAGGAAAAGAAGAACGGCCGTTCCCAGATCATCGTGACCGAGATCCCCTACATGGTGAACAAGGCCCGCCTGATCGAGAATATCGCCGAGCTGGTCAAGGAAAAGCGCATTGAGGGCATCAGCGATCTGAACGATGAGACCAACCGCAAGGGTATGCGCATCGTGATCGATGTGCGCAAGGATGCCAACCCCCAGGTGGTGCTGAACCAGCTGTATCAGTACACCCAGCTGCAGGATACCGTGGGTGTCATCATGCTGGCCATCGACCATAAGGTGCCCAAGGTGATGACCCTGAAGCAGATGATCCAGAAGTACGTCGAGTTCCAGGACGAGGTCGTGCGCCGCCGCACCCAGTATGACCTGAAGAAGGCCCGGGAGCGCGCCCACATTCTGGAGGGCCTGAAAAAGGCCACCGACATCGTGGATGAGCTGATCGCCACCATCCGCGCCTGCAAGGGCGGCATGTCCGAGGCAAAGGCCGCCATCATGGAGCAGTTTGGTTTTGATGATCCCCAGGCAGATGCCATTGTCAAACTGCAGCTGGGCCGTCTGGCTGGTCTGGAAATTCTGAAAATCGAGGAAGAACTGGGCTCCCTGAACGCCAAGATCAAGGACTGGGAGGATATTCTGGCAGATGACAGCCGTGTGCTCGAGATCGTCAAGACCGAGCTGCTGGAGATGAAGCGCCGCTTTGGCGACGACCGCCGCACCGAGATCGAGACTGTGACCGGCGAGGTGGATATCGAGGATCTGATCGCCGAGGAGCAGTGTGTCTATACCCTGACCGAGGCCGGCTATATCAAGCGTCAGCTCAAGGCGACCTATCAGGCCCAGAAGCGCGGCGGCCGCGGCATTTCCGGCATGACCCGCAAGGAAGAGGATATCGTGCAGGAGATGTTTGTGGGCTCCACCCATGATTATGTCCTGTTCGTCACCGATAAGGGCCGCCTGTTCCGCATCAAGGGCTATACCATTGCCGAGGGCAGCCGCACCAGCAAGGGCACCAATATCGTCAACCTGCTGCAGCTGGCCGAGGGCGAAAAGGTCACCAACATGCTCTGCCAGAGCAAGGATGCCGCCAGCGAGGGCGGTTTCGTGACCATGGTCACCAAGCAGGGCCTGATCAAGCGCACCCCGCTGGAGCAGTACGCCAACATCCGCAAGTCCGGCCTGATCGGCATTGCCCTGAACGAGGGCGACGCGCTGGCCTGGACCCGCCTGACCACCGGTCACGATATGCTCATCGTTGCTACCCGCAACGGCCAGGCCATCCGCTTTAATGAAGAGGATGCCCGTCCCATGGGCCGCGGTGGCCACGGTGTGCGCGCCATCAAGCTGGCCGAGGGCGACGAGGTCGTTGGTGTCTGCATCTGCCGTGAGAATGCCACCGTCCTGACCGTGACCGAGAACGGCAAAGGCCGCCGGTCTGAGATCGATACCTACCGTATCACGGCACGCGGAGGCAAGGGCATCCGCAACTACGATGCCTCCAAGGATAAGGTCGCTGCCGTCAAGATCGTGGATGATGTGGATGACGTTCTGCTGAGCAGTCAGGAGGGTATCATCATCCGCCTGCACGCGAATGAAATTCCCATCCAGAGCCGCTATGGTTCCGGTGTCCGTGTCATGCGCTTGGGCGAGAACGATAAGGTCATGGTTCTGGCCCGTACCGACCACGACGACGAGGCCCAGACCGGGACGGTCGAGGCCGAGGAGGGCGATGAACCCACCGCCGAGCAGCTGGCCGCTATGGAGGCCGCCGATGAGGCATCCGCAGCAGAAGCCGTAGAAGCTGATAATGTCGAAGAGTAAGCCTTCCCGATATGCCAAAGGGCTCCCCCTTTGGGGAAGCTGGCGCGTAAGCGCCTGAGAGGGTGAAAAGTTAGCCTGGACTTCTATCAAAAAATATGATAGAATAGCGAAACAATCACAAATCCCATGGGGGAGTAGCAGGCGCTGTTTGCAGACAGCGCAGCAAGTCAACACAATGACAGCCAAAGCTGTCTGGCTTGCTTTCATTTGCGAGACTCATGTGTTTTGGTGCGAAGTACCACGCCCAACACATGGAGTCTATTTGTAAAAATCGACCCGAGACCGGACGTGCACGCGCGCCGATCTCGGGTTTTGTTTTTGCCGCACCGAAATTTTGGTCAGATTCAGGAGGCATTCAGTTATGGAATGGAATTTTTTATTTTTCCTCAACAGTGCATTGCTGGGCGTGGGCCTTGCCATGGACGCGTTTTCCGTCTCGATGGCAAATGGTCTGCACGACCCCAAAATGTCCACCAGGCGGATGTGTATCATTGCGGGCACCTTTGGCGTGTTTCAGGCTGTTATGCCCATGACGGGCTGGGTCTGCGTCCACACCATCGTCGAGCTGTTCTCCTCGTTTGAAACCTTCATCCCATGGATCGCTCTTGCCCTGCTGGGCTACATCGGCGGCAAGATGCTGCTCGAGGGTATCAAGGGCGAGGAAGCCGAGGAAGCCGCCGAGCTGAGCGCCGGTGCCCTCTTCATGCAGGGCGTGGCCACCAGCATCGATGCCCTGTCTGTCGGCTTTACCATTGCGGAATATGGCTGGCTTATGGCTCTGGTGGCATCTCTCATCATTGCCGTGGTAACTTTCTTCATCTGTATGGCGGGCCTGCGCATTGGCAAAAAGTTCGGCACCAAGCTCTCCGGTAAGGCTTCCGTGCTGGGCGGTGTCATCCTCATCGGCATTGGTCTGGAAATCTTTGTTTCTGGCGTGTTCTTCTAAAATCAGATACAATAAAAAGGCAGGGCGTTCATCCGGCGCTCTGCCTTTTTCGATTGTTCCCCGTGGAACATGATTTAAGGAGCTTTTATTTTTCCGGCTCAAAGTAGTCGGCGTATTCCTCGGTGAGTTTGGAGCCCAACCGCCGGATGCCGCCGTAGAGGTGGCGCTCCACCAGCGGCTCAAAGGCGGCAAGGTCGCACCGCTCAATGGCATCAATGAGGTTCTGGTGGTCGGCAATCACCTCGTCCAGACCGCCGCTGGTCATGGTGTCCAGCATCCGGAAGCGGCTGTAATCGGCGTGGGCGTTCTGCAACGTGCTCCACAGGTACATTTTATCCATGGCGGCAAACCAGGTCTCGTGGAGCCGCCGGTCTGCCTCGTAGAGCTTGTTATAGTCGATCTCCTCGGCACGGGCCAAAGCGGCGTAAGCATCGGCCCGCCGCTGGATGAGCGCCCGCTGCTCCGGCGTGCACTTGGGCGAAAAGTCCCGCAGCACCCGGGCTTCCACGGCGGTGCGCTCGTAGATCAGCTCGTCCACGATCTCCCGGTTCAGCCGGGTCACGGTGGTGCCTTTGTAAGGCACGATCTTCACCAGCCCGTTTTCCTGCAGCCGCTGCAGCACCACCCGGATCAGGGAACGAGGTGCCCCGAACCGGGCACAGAGCGGGTTTTCACTCAGCGAGCTGCCCGGTCGCAGGGTCAGGTCAATGATCTCCCGCTCCAGCACGGCATAGATTTCAGCGTCGGTCTTGTACTTTTCCATAACTCTAATCTCCCTAAACCCCACCGTCAATGCTTCGCATTGCCACCGCCCCTAGTAGGGGCGGCTCTGGCGTTTCGTAAAGTTTTGCAAGTTCCCCTTTATGCCAAGGGCTCCCCTAGTAGGGAAGCTGTCACCGCAGGTGACTGAGGGGTTAAGTCCCACGGCTCTCTAACGGGTTTCTCCAATTGAAACCTCATCTTCTCCCCCGTCACCGGGTGCAAGAACTGCAGCCTTGCGCTTTGCAGGGCAATATTCCCCTTGAACCGGCTGCCATATTTACCATCCCCGTACAACGGGTGCTTCCGGAAGGCGAACTGCACCCGGATCTGATGCGTCCGCCCGGTGTGGAGCGTGACCTCCACAAGACTCAAGGAATTGTCCGGTGCCGTCTGGACGATGTGGTATTCCAGCACGGCCTCCCGTACCCCCTTGCGGGGACGCTTGACCGGGAACACCCGGCCCTTCCGGCTGTCCTTGAACAGATAGTCCCGCAGGATGCCCTCGTCCGGCAACCGCTTGTCCGGCCCGCCCGCGATGACAGCCCGGTATTTTTTGATAAAGCAGGGCTGTTCCGGCGTGCCGGGGCCCGGCTCTGCCCGGCCGTCCAGTACGGCATACGCCTGCTGGCTTTCCGTCACCTGTCGTGTCAGGGCCGCGGCAGCCCCGGGCGTTTTGGCATAGACCATCAGGCCGGTCACGCCGGTGTCCAGCCGGTGGATGACCCCGACATAAGCGTCCGGCTTTCCCCACTGCTGACGCAGCGCGGCGGGCACGCCCTCCTCGCTGGTCAGCCCTGCGGGCTTGTCCAGCACCACGACGGTATCATCTTCGTAGAGAATCTTCACAGCTTGCCCTCGTTCAGCAGGGCTTTCAGCTTCAGCACGCCCGCAATGGTTTTGCCGTCCTTGATCTCGCCGCTCATCACCATTTCATAGGCCGTATCCAGCGGCACCCGGTCGGGGGTCAGGAACTCGTCCGCGTCCAGGTGCATCTGCGTCTTGTGCAGGCCGGTGGCCACCCAGGTGTAGATGATTTCGGTATCATAGCCCACCGTGGGGTAGAACTCGCCCAGGGAGATGTATTTGTCGGCGGTCAGGCCGCACTCCTCCTCCAGCTCCCGCTTGGCGGCGGCGAAAGGATCCTCCCCCTTTTCCAGCTTGCCGGCGGGCAGCTCCCACAGCTCCTGCTGCATGGCGTAGCGGAACTGACGCACCAGGCAGATGGTGCCATCGTCAAAGTAGGGCACGATGCAGGCCCCGCCATGGTGGTGCACCACCTCGG
>CALDLZ010000001.1 GCA_937915335.1 uncultured Faecalibacterium sp. | reverse complement strand
ATCATCCTCTTCAAAGACAGAGGTCTGGCCGCAGGCGGGACAGGTCACCTCGTACTGCACGGGGCCATCCTCCTGCTCCTCGTCATCGCCCTCCAGCGCGACCTCAAAGGTCACGCCGCAGTGGGCACAGTTGGCCTCGCCGGCATCCAGGTCGTCCTCGCTGACGTAAACAGTCTCGCCGCAGTTGGGGCAGGCCACCTCATAGAAGGGCTCGCTGGCGATATCATCGTCATTGTCGTCCTCCGCGTCGGTGTCCTCTTCCTCTTCTTCGGGCGCTTCCTCGTCGTCATCGTCCTCATAGAGGTCGGCTTCCAGATCCTCCAGTTCTTCGCTCAGGTCGTTGATCTGGTCGTAGGCACGGGTCACATCTTCATCGATACCGTCCACAGCCTCTGCCAGCTCGCCCAGCAGCGCGCTCATGGCCTTGATGACCTTGCCCTCTTTGGTGGTCTCGTCGATGCCAAGGCCCTCGATCAAGCCTTTCAGGTATGCAGCCTTTTCTTCCATATCCGAATGCCTCCCTAAAATGTGAACCATTGAGCAAAAAACCGGGCACACGGTTGCCCGCTGCCCGGTCTTATCGGTAAAATTAGACGCGCTCCATATACTCGCCGGTGCGGGTATCGATGCGGATGTGGTCGCCCTCGTTGATGAACAGGGGAACGCGGATCTCGGCACCGGTCTCGACAGTAGCGGGCTTCAGGGTGTTGGTGGCAGTGTTGCCCTTGACACCCGGCTCAGTCTGGGTGACTTCCAGCTCGATGAAGTTGGGGATCTCGACGCTGAAGACCTTACCCTTGTAGCTCAGCAGCTTGCAGGGCTCGTTCTCTTTGCAGAACTTGAAGTTGTCGGGCACATCGGAAGCGTTGACGGGGATATCATCGTAGGTCTCGTTGTCCATGAAGTGGTACAGATCGCCATCCTCATAGCTGTAAGTCACGTCCTTGCGCTCGATGAAAGCCTGAGGGAACTTTGCGGTCGGGTTGTAGCTGGTCTCAACCACAGAGCCGGTGATGACGTTCTTGGTCTTGGTACGGACAAAGGCAGCGCCCTTGCCGGGTTTCACGTGCTGGAACTCAACGACCTGAAGAACCTGGCCGTCCTGCTCAAAGGTCACGCCGTTGCGAAACTCGCCTGCAGAAATCATAGGAATTCCTCCATTAGTAAAATCTCATTGATGCTTAACGCATATCTCTATTTATTTTACTCAATCCCGCATGGTTTGGCAAGGGGTTTGAGCAAAAAAGACGATAAAAACAGAAAAAAGTTCATCCCCAATACATTTTCTGCATGATCCGCGCGTCCTCTGCCTGCGTTCCCGCACTCTCACAGATGATGACCGGCTCCAGCTTCCGCTCGGCCAGAAGCTCCATCAAGGGCTGGGGTTCGGGGCCGAACTGGGTCTCGGCGAAGGTCCAGTGGCGCTTTTCGCCGCCCTTGGAATACTCGATACGGGAGAAATGGACATGGAACCGCCTGGCCCGCTCGTCCCCCAGCGCCTCCCCGATGCGGTCAAGGATCGCGGCGTAATCCGCCTTGGACTGGATGCCGCCCAGCGTCCGGGCGTTCAGATGGCCGAAATCGATGCAGGGTGTGATCCGCTTATCCACCTGACAGAGTGCCAGCACCTCATCCAGCGTGCCCAGCTGGCCGATCTTCCCCATGGTCTCGGGGCAAAGCGTGATTTCAGAAAAGCCCGCTTCATCCAGTGCATCCTGCGCCCGTTTCAGGGTGTCCAACGCTTTTTCGAGGGCCGCTTCCCGGCTCTGTTTGCCACAGCTGCCGGAATGGAAGATGACCCGCCTGCCGCCCAGCGCCTTGCAGAGCGCGGCACTCTGTAAAAGATAGTTTACACTGTTCAGCCGCTTTTCCTCGTCCAGACTGGACGCGCTGATATAGTAGGGTGCATGGACACTGAACAGGATATCCCGGGCGGCGGCATCAGCGGCCATCTGCCGGGCCTTGTCCAGTCCCAGCCGCACACCATGGCCGCACTGGTACTCGAAGGCATCCAGCCCCATTTTCTCGGTGTAATCCGGGATATCCAGACTGTTCTTGTACCCCATGGCGGCAAAACTGTCGCTGGTGCCCGCGGTGCCGAACCGGATCCTCCAGCTGTTTCGTGCAATCTCGCTCACAGAGTCGTCCCTCCCCGGTCATAGTATTCCTGCCAGTGCTTTTTCTCCCACTTGCGTTTCAGGATGACCTGTGCGCCCAAGTCAGGCCCCCGGGGAATGACCATCAGCCCGGGGATGCCATAAAGTGCCGCCGCCATCCGGTCAGCGTAGAGCTGGTCGCCCACCATGGCCATTTCCCGGCGCTTCACACCCATCCGGCGGCGGGCCAGCCCCAATGCAAAGGGCAGGGGCTTGGCGCTGCGGTAGAGATAGGCCAGCCCCAGCTTTTCAGCAAAGGGACGCACCCGCTTTTCGGCCCCGTTGGAAACAATGGTCAGCTTCACGTCCGCTCTGCGCATGGTATCCAGCCATCGGGCCACCTCCTCCGGCAGCTCCTGGCTGCGGTCAGCCGTCAGGGTGTTGTCGATATCCAGCACCAATGCCCGGATGCCTTTCTGAGCCAGCCACTCCGGCGTAATGTGGGTCACATCTTTGAATACATATTCGGGGGTAATCAGCATAATTTTTTCTCCCTGAAATGAAAATAGGAGAGCCTGAAACTCAGGCTCTCCTACATCGGCGTTAGCAACGCGTTTGAAATCTAAAGCAAACAATGCGATTTCAAGCAGTTAATTACTTGAACTTGCGCTTGCGGGCTGCTTCGGACTTCTTCTTGCGCTTGACAGACGGCTTCTCGTAAGCCTCGCGCTTACGAACCTCTGCGAGCACACCGCTGCGAGCGGTGCTGCGCTTGAAGCGACGCAGTGCGCTTTCCAGCGACTCGCCCTCTTTAACACGAATTTCCGACATCTTATTCCCTCCCTTGGACCGTGAGGCAGGAATTTCGTTGTTACATGGTAACTAACAGTAGACAGTATAGCGCATTTTCATGCGTTCGTCAACCTTTTTTTGAAAGTTTTTTCAGAAAAGCTCTTTCTCAAAAGTGCTTGCACAGCTCCCCCTGCCGGGGGAACCGACAAACAAAGTCAGTCTGAGAGATTAGCCCTTGACTGCCAGGTTGACCAGACGGCCCTTGACGTAGATCTCCTTGACGACCTGCTTGCCTTCCAGGGCGGCGGCAACGGCGGGGTCAGCCTTGGCGGCGGCGATGGCGGCAGCAGCATCGATGTCAGCAGCAACCTTCAGACGTGCCTTCACCTTGCCGTTCACCTGCACGGCGATTTCCACGGTGCTCTCCACGCACTTGGCCTCTTCATACTGGGGCCAGGGGTAGTAAGCCAGCTGCTCGTCGTGGCTGTGGCCCAGCTTCTCCCACAGCTCCTCGGTCATGTGGGGAGCGAACGGGTTCAGCAGCTGGACAACAGTCTCCAGCTCGGCCTTGGTGGCACCGCCGTTGTCGTACAGGGCGTTGACCAGAGTCATCAGCTGCGCGATGGCGGTGTTCATCTTCAGGCCCTCGATATCAGCGCCGACCTTCTTGATGGTCTGGTGCATCAGGGTCTCGATGGCGGGACGGTAGCCCTCGCCCTCCACCAGCTTGTCGGACAGAGCCCACACACGGTCGAGGAAGCGGCTGCAGCCTGCAATGGCAGAGGTCTGCCAGGGTGCGGCCTGCTCAAAGTCGCCCATGAACATCTCATACAGACGCATGGTGTCGGCACCGTACTGATCCACCACCTCGTCGGGGTTGATGACGTTGCCCAGGCTCTTGGACATCTTGACGATGGGATGGCGTGCCATCTCGCCGTACTTCTCTTCCAGTGCCTTCTCGGCGGCCTTCTGGCTGCCGTACTCCTTCAGCAGCTTCTCCTGCTCGGCAGCGGGCAGGTTGACGAAGCTGTGGGGATTCAAGCCCAGGATCATGCCATGAGCGGTGCGCTTCTGGTAGGGTTCCGGAGTGGGCACCACACCGATATCATACAGGAATTTGTGCCAGAACCGGCTGTACAGCAGATGCAGGGTGGTGTGCTCCATGCCACCGTTGTACCAATCGACGGGAGACCAGTATTCCAGTGCCTCCTTGGAAGCAATGGCATCCTTGCAGTGTGGATCCATATAGCGCAGGAAATACCAGGAGGAACCGGCCCACTGGGGCATGGTGTCGGTCTCACGGGTCGCAGGGCCGCCACAGCAGGGGCAGGTGGTCTTGACCCAATCCTTATGGCGGGCCAACGGGCTTTCGCCGTCGGGGCCCGGCTCAAAGTCGGTGATGTCGGGCAAGGTCAAGGGCAGGCTGCTCTCGGGCAGGGGCTGCCAGCCGCACTTCTCGCAGTAGACCATGGGGATGGGCTCGCCCCAGTAACGCTGGCGGCTGAACACCCAGTCGCGCAGCTTGTAGTTTACCTTATCCTGTCCCTTGCCGTTGGCTTCCAGCCACTCGATCATCTTTTTCTTGGCATCGGCCACAGACAGGCCATCCAGGAAGCCGGAATTGACCAGCGTGCCGGTGGCAACATCAGTAAAGGCGGCCTCGTCCAGATTGGAGGGAGTGGTGCCCTTGACGACCTCGATGATGGGCAGGCCGAACTTCTTGGCGAACTCCCAGTCACGGGTATCGTGGGCAGGCACGGCCATGATGGCACCGGTGCCGTAGGTGGACAGAACATAGTCAGAGATGAAGATGGGGATCTCCTTGTCATTGACCGGGTTGATGCCCATGACACCTTCCAGCTTCACGCCGGTCTTTTCCTTGTTCAGCTCACTGCGCTCGAAGTCGCTCTTGCGGGCAGCCTCGGCCTGATAAGCCTTGACGGCATCCACATTCTTGATGATGCCCTTATCCATCCACTGCTTGACCATGGCGTGTTCCGGAGAAACGACCATGTAGGTGGCACCGAACAGGGTGTCGCAGCGGGTGGTGTAAACGGTCAGGGTGTCGCCTGCGGTGGTACCGAAGTTCACTTCCGCACCATGGCTGCGGCCGATCCAGTTCTTCTGCTGGGTGGCAACACGCTCGATGTAATCCAGGCCGTCCAGACCATCGATCAGCTTGTCGGCATAAGCGGTGATCTTGAGCATCCACTGGCTCTTGACCTTGTGCACGACCTCGCTGCCGCAGCGCTCGCACACGCCGTTGACAACTTCCTCGTTGGCCAGCACGCACTTGCAGCCGGTGCACCAGTTGACGTTCATTTCCTTCTTATAGGCCAGGCCGTGCTTGTACATCTGCAGGAAGATCCACTGGGTCCACTTGTAGTACT